>JBAPYC010001237.1:0-2246 GCA_049284535.1 Streptosporangiaceae bacterium | reverse complement strand
GTGCTGGCCACGGCCGGGGACGACGGCACGCTGCGGCTGTGGTCGGTGAGCGACCCGGCGCGGCCGCGGCAGCTGAGCTCGGTGCACGACTCGGGCACCTACGTGTACACGGTGGTGTTCGCGCCGGACGGCACAATGGTCGCGGCGGCCAGCACGGACAACCTGACCCGGCTCTGGGACGTGGCCGATCCGGCGCGGCCGGTGGCGCTCGGCCGGCCGCTTAGCGGGCCGGCGAGCTACGCGATCGGGCTCGCGTTCAGCCCTGATTCGCGGCTGCTGGCGGTCGGCAGCGCGGACAAGACGGTGCGGATCTGGGACCTCCGGGATCCGGGGCACGCCGTGCTCAGCGGGGCGCCGCTGACCGGGCCGACCGGCTATGTGTGGGCACTGGCGTTCAGCCCGGACGGGAGCACGCTGGCGGCGGGCGTGACCGACGGCACGGTATGGCTGTGGCATGTGACCGATCCGGCGCATCCGAGCCTGGCCGCGACGCTGACCGGGCCGGCCGGGCACGTGTACTCGGTCGCGTACTCGCCGTCCGGCGCGACGCTGGCGGCGGCCAGTACGGACGGGACCGTGCACCTGTGGGATACCAGCCCGGCGGCGGCGCAGGCGGCGGTGTGCGGGAACGCCGGGCAGACGCTGACGGCGCAGGAGTGGGCGACGTACATCCCGGGGGTGACCTACCAGGATCCGTGCTGAGGTCGTAGTGAAAATGGTCATGCGGCCGGCCTGACAAGGCTCTTGTGAAACGCTTCACAAGGGCGTATACCTGACCTCGGCACGAATCATGGGAAGCCGGTGAATGTGCCGTGATGTCGCAGGATGACCTCGCAGGCAAGGTCGGACGGGTCACGGTCTCCATCCCGGTCCACGGGCCCGGTGAGGTGCTGCTGCCGGTACGCGGCGGCACCGAGGCCTTCGCCGCGTGGTCCGACGAGCCGATCCCGCGGCACAGCCGCATCGTCGTCGTCGAGACCATCTCGGCCCGGTCCGTCTTCGTGACCCCGTTCCCGCAGAATCCGTCATGGGCCTGAGGGCCCGAAAGGGAGCTCGTCATGCTGTTCTGGCATGTCCCCGCACCGAACGAAGCACTCCTGATCTCCGGTTCCAAGCGGCAGAAGGAGGGGACCCAGTTCCGCATCGTCACCGGTCACGGCAGCTTCGTGCTCCCGGTCAAGCAGAAGGCCCGGCTGCTCTCACTCGCGCTGCGCGAGGCGGAGATCGTCGAGGAGTGCATCACCAACCAGGGTGTCCGGCTCAACGTCCGGGCCGTGGCCGCGTTCAAGGTCGGTGACGACCAGTCCTCGATCGCGAACGCGGCCCGGCGGTTCCTGTCCGAGCAGGACCGGATGGAGGTGCTTGTCGGCCGGGTGTTCGCCGGGCACCTGCGGTCCATCATCGGCGGGCTGACCGTCGAGCAGATCATCCGGGAACGCGACCGGGTGGCCCAGGAGGTCAAGGACGGCAGCCACGCCGAGATGGAGGAGCTCGGCATCGTGGTGGACGCGCTGGAGATCCAGGAGATCGAGGACGCGTCGGGCTACATCAGCAACCTGGCCGCGCCCCACGCCGCGGCCGTGGCCAGCCAGGCCCGTATCGCCAAGGCCCAGGCCGACCAGGAGGCGACCGAGCGGGAGCTGGCCGCCGAGTCGATGAAGGCGCAGTTCGAGCGGGACACGGGGATCAAGCGCGCCGGGTTCCTGGCCGAGCGCCAGGAGGCCGAGGCACGGGCCGCGCAGGCCGGGCCGCTGGCTGAGGCCCACGCCTCCCAGGAGGTCATCCAGCAGCAGACCACGCTGGCCCAGCGGAACGCCGAGCTGGCCGCGCAGCGGCTGGAAGCCGAGGTGCGCCGCCCGGCGGACGCCGAAGCGTACCGCAAGCGCACGCTGGCCGAGGCCGACCGGGATCAGGCCCGGTTCACCGCCGAGGCGGAGGCGTACCGCAAGCGGGCCGTGGCCGAGGCCAGCCGGGACCAGATCCGGCTGGAGGCGGACGCCGACGCGTACCGGAACACCACGCTGGCGCAGGCCGAGGCCCAGGCGGCCCGGGTCAGGGCCGACGCCAGCGCCTACGCCGAGCAGGCCACGGCGCAAGGCGAGGCGGACGCGAACAAGGCCCGGGCCGACTCGCTGCGCCAGGGCAACCAGGAGCTGATCGCCGCCAGCCGCATCGTGGAGATCCTGCCCGCCCTGGTCGAGGCGGCGGCCGGCGGCCTGGCCGGCTCCAACCTGACCATCCTCAAC
>JBAPYC010001236.1:0-2527 GCA_049284535.1 Streptosporangiaceae bacterium | reverse complement strand
TCGGCGCCGGTCCTGGCCGGCCCGGCCGCCGGTGCCCGCCTCCCCGGCGGCGAGAAACTCCTGAGCCCACTGCTTGACGCGGTCGAAGTCGTTCCGCTGAGATGTCGTCGCCATTTGCCCTCCCTGGTCTGTTGTCCTGCAACGCTGCACTTACGGGACCGGAGGGCGGATTGGTTCGCTGGATTGGCCAAGTTTTTCGGGCATTGCCCCCATACTGAAAATCTGGGAAAAACCGGTCGGAGAAGCGAACCGATTGGCTGGGGACTTACGTAGAACATGGGTGGGACTAGCTGTGTCGTGGAGCGACAGTGGAGCACGCACGGGCCCTCACGAGATAGGGCTGATCGCCAAGATCGCCGCCAAGAACGACGACGATGCGGCACGACGGCTCTACCGCAAATACCACATGGAGCTGTTCAGGTTCGGCTTCCATGTGCTCCACGATCAGGGGCTAGCCGAGGATATGGTGCAAGAGACCTTCGTCAAGTTCTGCCGGCAGGCACCGAACTACGACGCCAGCCGGGGCCCGGTGCGGGGCTGGCTGTTCACGATGGCCAAATCGACCGCCTACGACATTGCCCGGCGTCCCTCGTCCCGGCCTTTCCTGCCCGTCGAGGATTTCCAGCTGCCATCCCAGTACGACACCGTTGACGACGCACTCACCACGCTCACCGTCGATCAGGCTCTGGATAAGCTCCCGTCGATCTACGCTGACGTCATGCGCCTGGTGCGAGACGGCCTCACCCACGTCGAGATCGCTGACCGGCTCGGCATCCCGGTCGGCACCGTCAAATCCCGCACAGCCAAGGCAGCCAGCACGTTGCGGGCCGAACTGGCCAGCCTGCGAGGCGGCGACGATGCTCTCTGAGCAGGACATCGAGCTGGCCCGCCCGGAGGCCTTCGACTTCGTATTCGGCAACCTGCCCCGGGACAAGCGGGCCGAATTCAACCGCCATCTCAGCGGCTGCCGCTACTGCCGGGCCGTCATCGACGAGTACGCCGACATCGGCAGCATCATCAAGAACCTTCCCCCGCACGCTGAACCATCAGCTGACCTGGAAGACCGGACCGTCACGGCGATGGTCGCTGCGCTAACTGAGCAGCGGGCCACTACCGGCCGGCGCCCGGATGCCGAAGACCAGGCTGTCACGCGGCTCTACCCAGTACCCGGGCGCCAGCCTGCGCCGGAACCCGCGGCCCGGATCCAGCCGATTCCCCAGTTCCAGCCGCCCCCTGAGGACGAGGCAGGGCTCCGGCCATCGCCCGCCGACCCGCCGTCGATGGCCGAGCCGCAGGGCCGGTCAATCGTCACTCGCCTGCCCGGATGGGGACGTTACCGTGGCCGCCTGGCCGCTATCGTCGCCGTGGCCGCGGCGATCATCGCCGCCGCCATCGTCGTCCCGCTCAGCCTGGGCGGAGGCGGCCTTACCTCGTCCCAGGCCACAGTCGTGATTCCGCTCCATGCCACAACAGCGGCGAAGGTCAGCGGCTTCGGGGCAGTCACCGGGCAAGCCACGGCCCGTCAGGATGCCTCGGGCAGCTGGGATATCACCCTGACCGTGCATCACCTGCGGAACTTCGGGGATGCGAAGTGGTACCAATGCTGGTACCTCAGCACCCAGCATGGGCAAGCGGCCTCGGCTGGCACGTTCCTCGTCTCAGATAGCGGGAGCGGAGCCTTCTCCATGACCAGCGCCGTCGACCCGCGCGACTTTTCCACCATGGAGATCACGGTCGGGCCGCCGAGCAAAGACGGTGCTCTGGCGGGCACGGTCATCCTCAGCGGGCAAACGCTTCAGCGGTAGGAGTGCTGACCTGTCCGCCGCCCCGCCGAGCCCGCGGATTAGGCCGTCGGCGCGGTGGCTCGTTATCCCCACTGGCCGGGCTGGTAGTCCCCGGCGGGCTGGCGGGTGATGACGTTCAGCCGGTTCCAGGCGTTGATACTGGCGATGAGCCCCACCAGGGCGGCGAGCTGCTCCTCGTCGTAGTGCTTGGCAGCGTGGGCCCACGCCTCGTCCGTTACGCCGCCGGCGGCGTCGGCGATGCGGGTGCCTTGCTCGGCCAGTTCCAGGGCAGCCCGTTCGGCCTCTGTGAACACCGTGGCCTCGCGCCAGGTCGCCACCAGGTTGAGGCGCACTGGAGTTTCCCCGGCCTTCGCGGCGTCCTTGGTATGCATGTCGGTGCAGTAGGCGCAGCCGTTGATCTGGCTGGCCCGGATCTCCACCAGGTGCTGGGTCGCGGTCGGCAGGCCCGAATCGGCCACGACCTTGCCCGCGGACATGAGGTACTTGGCGAACTTCGCGGCCACGGCGTTGCCCATGTAGTTCAGTCGCGCATCCATGATGATCTCCTTGCCGTATCAGCTGTCATTAGTACTGACCAGACAGCCCGGCAGAATGTGACAGCCGCGAGCGTTAACGGGCCAGCGTCCGCGTGACGTCCTCGATGAGGGCACCCAGGTCCTCGGCGCTGGCCTGGCGGTAGAGCGGGCCGGTGCCGTCGGTCAGCAGCTGGCTGAGCTTGGCCA
>JBAPYC010001235.1:0-2894 GCA_049284535.1 Streptosporangiaceae bacterium | reverse complement strand
CCTTGGAGGAACGATGATCTTCATCATTCGGCCGGAGCCGGCAGGGATGACACTTGGGTCGGTTGCCTGCCGTGAACGAGGCCGACAGCAGAGAAAAGAATCAATTTCAATTACATTGCAGACCATGCAAGTTCTGCAGAAATGCAGATTTCGGTCATTGATACAGCTGCAGGCGCGACCTGTGAATTAGCAACCAGGTCGAGGGAAACGATCCAACGAGAAGTTGGCCCGGATCCGGGCGCGGTAACCGCCCACCTCCAGCTCAGTATCGCTTAGGTAAATTCACACATACTTAAGAGCGAGAGCATGGAGGCCTAATACTGCAACGGCACTTGCGGGATCTGCAGGGCGTCATGCTGGCGACTGGGCTGCCTCAACGGCGTTGAGCCAGTATTCGGTGAAGCTGTCCGAGTCCAGATCTGTCAGCATCCGCATGGGCCGTCCGGCAGTGCCGGGCCGGAACCGCGCGAGCTCGCCGTCGTGAACGAGTTGCAACCGTGTTTCCTCTGCGGTCGCGCCCGGCCAGCCGAGCGCCACGGCGCAGGCCACTGGGTCGTACTGGAAATTGAGCAGGTCATCAGGCAACCCCGCGTGGAGCCGTCCCATCTGGGCCATCTGGAAGTCCTGGCCGTGCGCCTCGCCCTGGCGGGCGAGAAGCTCGCCGAGCGGACCGGAGGCACGAAGGCGCGGCAGGTCGGCGGCGCGCAGATGCGCCGTGAGCGTGACCGGCAGCGGAACCAGGGTCAGATCGGCGGTGGCTGCGACGATCTCGGCGGCCCTGGTGTCCTGTTGCACGTTGAAATCCATCTCCGGCCCCCACGGGGGCAGGCCGGCGGCCAGCCCGGTCCATCCGCCCGTCGCCACGACCGGCGCCCGGTTCAGGCTGCCGGGCCGGGCGATCTCCAGCAGGGCCAGGTTTGTCCAGGGGCCGGTCGCGATCAGCGTCGCGCCCCGCTCGAGGTTGCGGAGCAGCAGGTCAAGCGCGGCTCCCGGCGGTGACGGACAGCACGGCAGGCCACCGGGCCAGTAGCGCTCGTCATCGGTCACCGGCTCAGCGGACTGCAGCGTGGTCATCGACCGCCCGGCCCCCGCGATCACCGGGACGCCCTCGCGGCCGGCGAGGCGCAGGCAGTGGCGGGCGTACCCAGCCCGGCGTCCGGCCCGGTCGGCAACTGTCGTGACGCCGGCCAGCTCCCCTGCGTCCTGGCCCAGCAGCAGGGCCAACGCGCAGGCGTCGTCCGTGTCACCGCCCAGATCGGTGTCGAGATGGACCAGCATGACCCCAGCATGCCCGTGGCGATCCCGGTCCGGCAGCCCGGCACGGCGCCTGCCTAGGTCAGCGCGTAGCCGCGTCGCCGGTAGTGGCACAGCCGGGCCTGGTACTGCCGTCGCCGGCGCCACCGGGACCAGCACCACACGTGCCCAGGGTCGGGTGCGCCGGCGTGGACCAGGCTGATCAGCAGGCGGCGGATCTCCTGGAGGGTGTAGCCGATCATGCCGGGGTCGCTGGTGCCGATCCCTTTTTTTTGGCCTGGGCCCGGCTGGCGGCCAGCCAGGCCAGGGCGAGCATGGACAAGGTGATGTGGGCATACCAGGCCCGCCAGCTGCGGACCTGGTACTGATCGAGCCCGGCCTCGTTTTTGGCCTGCTGGAAGCACTCTTCGATGTGCCACCTGCTGCCCGCGATCCAGGCCAGGTCGGCGGTGCTGGAGCGGCGGGGCCCGTAGCAGGCGTAATAGGCGATCTCTTCCGGGTCGCTCAGCGAGCGGCGGGCCAGCAGCCAGTGCCCGCGGCCGCGCGTCCAGCCGGGCCGGACCGGGATCCGCGCCCAGTCGTACTCGCGCGGGCCGTGCGCCCCGGCCCCGGCCCCGGCCGAGATCCTCTGCCAGGCCCGGGACGGGAGGGCCGCGATCAGGTCGTCGGCCCGCCGCTCACCGGCGGGCATGGTCAGCGTGTCGCTGCACCGGATCGCCATCACATAGGACACGTCCTGGCCTTCCAGCCAAGCCTGCAAGTACTTGGCCTGCCCGTAGGCCTCATCGGCAGTGACCCACGAAAACGGCACCCCGGCCGCGATCGCCCGGGCGATCATCGCCTGAGCCTGCCGCGGCTTGGTGGTGAACTCCGCCTCCGGCGGGATGCCCGCCGCCCGGCACCGCTCCGGGTCATCGGTCCAGGACTGCGGCAGGTACAGCTCCCGGTCGATCAGCGCGTGCCCGTGCGCCGAAGCGTACGCCAGGAACACCCCGACCTGGCAGTTCTCCGTCCGCCCCGCAGTCCCGGAGTACTGCCTTTGCACGCCGGCCGACCGGGTGCCCTTCTTCAGGAACCCGGTGTCATCAGCGATCAGCACCCCGGCCGGCCCGCCCAGCTGCTCCACCACGTAAGCCCGGACATCGTCGCGGACCCCGTCCACATCCCAGTCCGCCCGGCGCAGCAGCCGCTGCATCCCATCCGGGCTGACCTCGCCTGCCCATTCCGCCAGCGTCCACCCGTTCTTCCGCTCCAGGCCCGTGACCAGCCCGGACACATACTCCCGCACCCGGGACCGCGGCTCAGAACGGGCGAACCGGCCCGCGATCCGCTCGTGCAGCTGGTCCAGCCCGGCCACGACAACATCCATCATCATGCACTCAATGATGCCCCACCGGCTCAGCTAAGTGCCGTTGCAGTACTAATAGCTTAGTCGCGGCAGGCCCATGATCCTGAGTACGTGGCCGCCGGGACTTTCCTGCCCTCGGCGGGACGGCATTTCTTTTGACAACTCTCTGAGCGTGTCGCTGCGGCCGGACGGCCATAGAGGCGATCCTGCTATCTCGCAGCTGAGATAGGGGGTGCCGCCGTCACAACCGCCATCTGGCCGGGATCGCCCGGCAGGCATCAACCATTTTAGG
>JBAPYC010001234.1:0-11754 GCA_049284535.1 Streptosporangiaceae bacterium | reverse complement strand
CTGCTAGCGTCAGGGGCTGCGCTGAGCTTTGCCGGCCCTGCGATCGGCAAAGGCTGAGCTAGATAGCGGAGAGTCCTGGGGGTGCCTGTGCCGCGGCTGGCCGGCCGAGTGTGCGTGGTTAACGGTGCCGCGAGCGAGATCGGCCAGGCGGTGGCCGGGAGGTTCGCGAGCGAAGGCGCCGTTGTGATCGGCGTAGACCAGGCTGAGCACTGCGTCGGTGACTACGTTGTGCAGGCTGACCTGGCCGAGGAGTCACAGGTCGAGGCGATGTACGGGCAAGTCGTGCGCAGATACGGCCGGCTTGATGTCATCTACAACAACATGGGCCTGATGGACCGCGGCGATCGCTCCGCGCTGGACACCAGCCTGCAGACCTGGCGCCGAGTCCACGACGCCAACCTGACCAGCATCTTTCTGTCCTGCAAACATGGCATCCGGCATCTTCGCAGCACCGACCCGGCCGGCGGCTCGGTCATCAATGCCGCATCGTTCCTCGCCGGCATCGGGGCGGCGACCGCCCAGATGGCGTACGCGGCCGCCAAGGCCGGCGTGGTGCAGCTGAGCAGAGATCTTGGCGTGCAGATGGCGCGAAGCGGAGTGCGGGTAAACGCGGTGCTATTCGGCCCGATCGATACGGTGGATCAGCGGGCGGTCTTCGACCGCGCCCCAGGTGCGCTGGACAAGCGGCTGGTGCACTGGCCGATGGGGCGGTTCGGCACCCTGGCGGAAGCGGCCGGGACAATCGCCTTTCTCGCGAGTGACGATGCAGGCTTCATCACAGCCGCAGCGCTGCCGCTCGACGGTGGCATCACCGAAGCGTTTACCGTGCCGGAGTAACAGCCGCGGCCGAAGGCCTCCATGGCAGCGCGGAGAACGGTCGCGCGGCGAACGCGGCCACGGTCTGGCTGTATGAGGCCAGGTGGTGGACCCGCCGGTTGACCGCCCGCTGCAGGCGACGGCGCGGCAGGTTGAACAGCAGCGCCGCCGCCAGCGCGGAGGCGGCTACAGCCACCGGCGTGTGGAACCTGAACACCTGGGTGGCCAGCAGGACCAGTCCCGCATACGCCACCGTCACCAGTCCGGTCATCAGTGCGTACCTCATATTGCGCAGGCTACGGCGGGCCGTTCCGGGAGCGTTACGGCTCCGGACCAGCCGGACTAGAGGGTCAAGCGGGCAGGACCCTGGCTCGCGCCAGGGTCCTGCTCAGTCGTGCCGGTCTTAGGGTCAGGGCTTGGGCGCCGGGTCCGGGTCGGGATCCGGATCGGGAGCGACGGCCCCGGCTTCCAGGGCGGTCTCGACCGGGCCCTCGTGGTCGCGGGGGAACAGCTTCCAGTGGTTGAACACCAGGTTCAGGACGAACACCACGATGACCGTTGAGGTGATGCTGGATCCGAAGATGACCTGGAAATTCTGCGGGAAGTGCTGGTAGAAGCTGGGCTGGATGGCCGGGATGAGGCCGAACGACAGGGCCACGGCCACGATCAGCAGGTTGTGGTTGCCTTCGAATCTGGCCTTGTTCAGGGTCCGGATGCCGATCGCGGTGACCATGGCGAACATGACCGTGGCCGCGCCGCCGATCACCGGGGCCGGCAGGTCGGCCACGATCGCGCCGACCTTGGGCACCAGGCCGAGGATGATCAGGAAACCGCCGCACACGGTCACCACCCAGCGGCTGCGCACCCGGGTCATGCCGATCAGGCCCACGTTCTCGGCGTAGGCGGTGTCCGGGAAGGAGTTCATGAACCCGGCCAGCAGCGCCGACAGGCCGTCGGTGGCCAGGCCCCGGGCCAGGTCGTTCGGCGACAGCTTCCGGTCCACCATCTCCGAGACGGCCAGCATGTCCGCCGTGGACTCGGTGTAGGTCACCAGCACCACGATGCACATCGAGATGATCGCGGCCGCCTCGAACTTAGGGGGACCGAAGTGGAACGGCGGGGCGATGCCGAGCCATTTGGAGGAGGACACGTCCTGGAAATTCAGCAGGCCCATCGGCCAGGCGATCAGGCAGCCGATGACGATCGAGATGAGCACGGCGGTCTGGCCGATGAATCCGGAGAACATGCGGGTGATGACGATGATCGAGACGATGACCGCGGCGGCCAGCAGGATGTGCGAGATCTGCCCGGAATCGGGGTTCATCGAGGTCACCACCGATCCGGTGGCCGGATTGAACTCGGCGTAGACCTTTCCGCCGACCACGGTGGTGACCGGGTTGTCAGCCACGAAGCTGCCGGAGGAGTTGCCCGCGATCAGGCCGATGTCCGCGCCGATGAGCGACAGCCCGATCATGACGATGACGGTGCCGGTGACCAGCGGCGGGAAGAACCGCAGGATCATCGAGAACGGCTTGGCGATGATCAGGCCGAACACGCCGGAGCACAGCAGCGCGCCGTACACGTATGGCAGCCCGGTTCGGCCGCCGTACTGGTTCGCGATGATGATCATCGGATTCAGCACGGTGAACGTCGCGCCGGCTACCACCGGCATCCGGACACCGAACACCTTGCCGATGCCTGCCGACTGGATCACCGAGGCGATGCCGGACACCAGCAGATCCGCGCTGACCAGCAGGGCTACGTCCTTGGGACCCAGCCCGACGGCGGGCCCCACGATGAGCGGCACCGCCACGGCGCCGGCGTACATAATGAACAGGTGCTGCAGGCCCAGGATGAGCAGCCGCGGCGTCGGCGGCACCTGGTCGACGGGATGGACGGCGCTCTTGCCCTCCGGTGGTTCCGTGGTGGTCACGGTCATGTGTCCTCCCCTGGAGTGTCGTGCTCAGGACCAGGCGATCCCGGCATCCGGTGCCTCGTCGGCGAGTACCGTCCCTTCGATGAGCCCGTACGGGCGGTCGGCGGCGTAGTAGACCTCGTTGTCGTTGTCCATGCCGAACGGCGTGAGGTCGACGATGAAGTGGTGCTTGTTCGGCAGGGCCAGCCGGACCTCGCAGAGCTCCGGGACCGCCGCGAGCACCGCGGTGCCCATCGCGTACAAGGTCTGCTGCAGCGAGGAGCTGTCGGTGGTGGCGAAGGCATCGATCAGGGCCGAACGGGCGGTGGTGAACGCACCCGCCCAGTCCGTGTCCGCGTCCGCGGACCGGAAGCGCCAGCGTGCGCTGACCACGGTGGCCAGCATGCGGTCATAGGCGTCCTCCAGCGTCGTGTACTCATCGCGGGGGAAACCCCAGAACTGCGACCCGGTGGTGTTCAGCACGGTGAGGTCGCCGATGCCGCCGATCACGCTGCGGCCGAGCTCGCGGTCGTCGTGCACGGTGACGAGCCGGGTGTACTGGCCGGACCGGGCGAAGGACCGGCCGGTGCCGGAGACCGGGTCCCACGGGTACTCCTCGATGGCGATCCGGGCCCTCCAGATCGCTTCCTGGGTGCTGGTGTAGCGGGCGGCCAGTTCCAGCGCGAAGGCCTCAGGCTCCAGGCCGCCCAGCTTCCTGGCCAGGGCGTACACCGTGTTCTTCTGCGTATCGGTGGGGAGCACATGGGTGTTGTCGCCGGTCAGGTGGGTGGCGTCGAGGTCGCCCGACAGGCTGGTCGAGACGTTCCAGTCGCGGACCAGGTCACCGCCTCCGGGCGCCTGGCCGCGGCCGACGTGCACCATGCGGACCTCGGCTTTGCCGTACCGGTTGGCGCCGAGCCGGACCATGGCCACCTCTTTCCGTTGTCTGGTTCCGTTGTTGGCGGAACGTTCAACTACTCCTAGGGGCAGGTTGACAACGGGTGGTTACGTGGGGATGTTCGCCAGGTTAGAGGTTTATGTCTGGCTCGCGACCCGGCTTGCCTAGCCGGGCGTGCTTAACCGGGCTTGCTTGACTGGGCGTGCTTAACCGGGCGTGCTTAGCTGGGCGTGCTTAGCTGGGGCTTGCTTAGCTGGGGCTGCTTACCTGGGGCTGCGGCCGTCGGCTTGCTTGCTCAGCTCGGCGAACACCCGGTCGCGGGTGAACGGCAGCTCGGTCAGGCGCCGGCCGGTGGCGTCCCGGATGGCGTTGGCCAGGGCCGGGGACACCGGGTTGAACGGGGCCTCGCTCATCGGCTTGGCGCCCAGCGGGCCTATCGGGTCGTTCGAGGAGGCGAACAGCACCTCGGTCGCCGGCACGTCGGCGAACTGGGGCAGGTGGTACTGCCGGAAGGTCCGGGTGCTGACGTGACCGGTCGCGTCGATGTCGACGTGCTCGTACATGGCCGCGCCGAGAGCCTGGGCGACCCCGCCCTCGACCTGGCCCCGGCACTGCCGCGGGTTGATGACCGTGCCCGCGTCTGCCGCCTGGACGCTGTGCAGGATCCGGACCTCGCCGGTTGCGGGGCAGACGGCTACCCGGAAGCCCTGCACGTTGAACGAGACCGTGCGGGGGGTTCCGTCGGACGCGCCCTCAGCCTCGGTGCCGCCGCTGGCGGCCAGGGCCTGGGCGGCGCGCAGGGTGGCCAGGCCCGCCACCACGGTGCCGGTCGAGCCGTACGCGCCGGTGTCGTGGCCGACCAGGTCGGTGTCGGATGCCCGCAGCTCGATCGCCTCGACGGAGGTGCCGAGGGCCTCGGCGGCCAGCTGCCGGTGCACGGTGGCGGTGCCGTTGCCGAACTCGGCCGTGCCCACGTGCAGCACATAGCGGCCATCGTCCCGCCGGGTAATGCGGGCCCGGGCGAAGTGACCGCCCGGCGGCACGCTGTCGAGCATGCTCACGGCGATCCCGGTCCCGGTCAGCCAGCCCGGACCGGGCGGGGCCGGGTCCCCGCGGCCGCTGGCCAGCGCGGCCTGGACCAGGTCCAGGCACTCGGCCAGCCCGTAGCTGGCCACGGACACGTCGTCCGCCTCCTCGCGGACCGAGATCAGCGGGTCGCCGGGACGGATCACGTTGCGGCGGCGGAACTCGAGCGGGTCGATGTCAAGCTTGCGGGCCAGCTCGTCCAGGGCGGACTCCACCGCGAAGGCCGACTGAGACAGCCCGTAGCCGCGCAGCGCCCCGGCCGGGACCGTGTTGGTGTAGACCGACCAGCCGTCGATCTTCTTGTTCGGGCACCGGTACAGGCTGACTGACTCGCCGCAGCTGTGGTGGAGCACCCCGCCGGCGTGATTGCCGTAGGCGCCGGTGTTGGCGACCGTCTGGATGGCCAGCGCGGTCAGCGTGCCGTCCGCGGTCGCCCCGGCCCGGACGGTGATGCGCATCGGATGCCGCGTGGTGGAGGAGGCGAACTGCTCCTCGCGGGTGAACTCCAGCTGCACCGGCCGCCGCAGCCGGAGCACGGCCAGGGCCACCACGTCCTCGGTCAGCATCTCCTGCTTGCCGCCGAACCCGCCGCCGACCCGGGCCGCGATGACCCGCACCCGGTCGGCGGGCAGGCCGAACAGCCTGGTGATCGCGTCCCGGGTCAGGAACGGCGTCTGGGTGCTGGTGCGCAGCACTAGCCGGTCTTGCTCCAGCCAGCCGATGGTGGCGTGTGTCTCCAGGTGCGCGTGCTGGATCCGGTGCACCGTGAAGCTCTCGCTCACCACCGCGGCCGCGCGGGCCAGCCCGGCCGCCACGTCACCGACGTGACCGTGCACCTCGGCCGCGAGATTGCGCCCTGGATCCTCGATCCCGGCCGCCCGGGTCTTGTCGCCGTGCAGCAGCGGGGCTCCCGGGGCCATGGCCTCCTCGGGATCGAACACGGCGGGCAGCGGCTGGTAGGTGACGTCGACCAGCCGGGTGCCTTGCTCGGCGGCCGCCCGCGTCTCGGCTACTACCGCCGCCACCCGCTGGCCGGCGAAGCGCACCACCCGGTCGAACAGCACCGTGTCGCGCGGATCGTCGGCTAGCAGCTCGTGCCGCGCGGTGGAGTAGGTCACGCCGGGTGAGTCGGCATGGCTGAAGACGGCCAGCACGCCCGGGACGGCCAGGGCCCGGGTGGCGTCGACGGCCAGGATCTCGGCGTGCGGGTGCGGCGAGCGGACCAGCACCATGTACGCCAGCCCTGGGACCGCGAGGTCGAGGGTGTACGGCTCGCGACCGGTGACGATGCGCCGGCCGGCCGGGGCGGGATGGCTGGCACCGGCCGCCCGCTGCACTCCCACGGCCGCCCGCTCGCCCGGGTCGGGCTGCTCCCCCGAGTCGGGCTGCTCCCCCGCGTCTGGCTGGGTGGCGGCTCCGGCGGCTACGCGGCCGACGGCATCGGCGATGGAGCGGTAGCCGGTGCAGCGGCACAGGTTGCCCTTGAGCGCGCGGCCGGGGTCGGCGCGCTGGCCCTCATCCAGCGCCGCCACTGTCATGATCATCCCGGCGGTGCAGAAGCCGCACTGGAATCCCTGGGCGTCAAGGAACGCCTGCTGGACCGGGTGCAACTCACCGTCGCCGGCCTCGAGGCCCTCGATCGTGGTCACGGCCCGGTCCGCCGCCCGGATGGCCGGGTAGATGCAGCTGTGCACGGGCACGCCGTCGACGTGCACGGTGCAGGCGCCGCAGTCTCCCGCGTCGCAGCCCTTCTTCACCCCGAACCAGCCCTGCTCGCGCAGGTAGGTGCGCAGGCACTGGCCGGGCGCGGGCGGGGTGCTCGCCGGGACGCCGTTGACGATCATGGCGCCAGCTCGCCGAGGACTTCCAGCGCCAGCCGGGCGGTAACGGCTTCGCGCCAGGCGGGCGATCCGTGCACGTCATCATGCCATTGCGTCACGGCGGCGGCCAGGGCGGACCGCAGGTCGCCCGGCGCCGGGAACGCGGCGAAGCGGAGCTGGACCGGCCGGGTGGTAGACGCGGTCACCGTGATGACCAGGGAGCCGCCGGCCGCCCGGCGGCCGATGACGACCGCCGCCGAACGGCCGAGCGGGGACAGCGAGATCTGGCGGAAGGCCGTCGCGCCCGCCAGGGCCCGGGCGGGCAGGTGCACCGAGCGCAGCAGCTCGCCCGGGCGCAGCACATTGCTGCCCGGGCCGGTGACGAACTCCGCCACCGGTACGTGCCGGGTGCTGCCGTCCGGGCTCCAGATCGCGCACCGCCCGTCCAGGCCCGAGGTCAGCGAGATCATCGGCCCGGCCGGCAAGGCCAGGCACAGGTTCCCGCCGACTGTGGCCACATTCCAGACCTTGAACGAGCCCAGCAGCGCGGAGCAGCACTGGCCGATCAGCGGCGCGGCCCGCCATTGCGGCGCCCGCAGCCGGGCCAGCTCCGCCAGCGTGCAGGTCGCGGCGATCTCCAGGCCGTCCGGACCGGTCCGCAGCGAGGGCCAGCCGAACGCGTTCAGGTCGAGCAGCCGCGACAGGGACGGCTGCGGTTCGGAGAACAGCCAGGTCCCGCCGGCCAGCCATGCGTCACCCTCGCGCCAGGCGCCGAGCCGGGCGGGCGCCACGTCGGTGATGCCGGGCAGATCCACGGTCAGCTCCCGGTCTCCTGGGCGCCTATCCGGGCGCTGGCCGCAGCGGCTGCCGAGGCCAGGCTCGCGGTATCCGCGGTCAGGAGCTCCCCGCCGGTCACCACCGGGCGTCCGGCGACCCACAGCCGCTCCAGGGCGGGAGCACCGAAGACCAGCGTGCAGACCGGGTCGGCGATCCCGGCCCCGGCCAGGCCGCCGGTCTGCCACAGGGCCACGTCGGCCAGCTTCCCGGCCTCGAGCGAGCCGAGCTCGTCGTCACGGCCCAGGCAGCGCGCTCCGCCCATGGTGGCCAGCCGGAGCGATTCCCGGACCGACAGCGCCAGCGGTCCCTCGCGGAACCGGGCGGCCAGCAGCGCCTGGTGCAGCTCGTCGATCATCCGGCCGGATTCGTTGGATGCCGAGCCGTCCACCCCCAGGCCAACCGGGGCCCCGGCCGCGAGCAGGCCACGCACGGGCGCGATCCCCGAGCCGAGGCGGCCGTTGGAGGTGGGACAGTGCGCGACCCCGGTTCCGGTGGCCGCGAACCGGCTCACCGCCTCGCCGGACAGGTGGACGCAGTGCGCCAGCCAGACGTCCGGGCCGAGCCAGCCCAGGTCCTCGGCGTACTGCGCCGGGGTCCGCCCGTAGGTCTGCAGGCAGAACTCCTCCTCATCGGTCGTCTCCGCCAGGTGGGTATGCATCCGCACCCCGGCGCGGCGGGCCAGCTCGGCGCTGTCGCGCATGAGCTCGGCGGTGACCGAGAAGGGCGAGCAGGGCGCGACCGCGATCCGTGTCATCGCGCCAGGTGATGGGTCGTGCCAGCGGTCGATCGCGGCCTGGGTGGCGGCCAGGATGTCGTCGTGCTTCTCGATGACCGAGTCCGGCGGCAGGCCGCCGGAGGACTGGCCGAGGTTCATCGACCCGCGGCCCGGGTGAAACCGCAGGCCGATCCGCTGGGCGGCCACGATCGTGGCCTCGAGCAGGTCGGCGCGTCCGGCGGGGAACACGTAGTGGTGGTCGGTCGTGGTGGTGCAGCCGGTGAGGGCGAGCCAGCCCAGGTTCGCCGCGGCGGACGCGGATACCAGCTCGGCGTCCAGCCGGGCCCAGACCGGGTACAGCGTCGTCAGCCAGCCGAACAGCGTGTCGTCCGCCGCGTAGCCGCGGGTGATCCACTGGTACAGGTGGTGGTGGGTATTGACCAGGCCGGGCGTGGCCAGCAGGCCCGAGCCGTCGACGCGTTCGGCGGCCGCGTACGCGGGCGGCAGCGGCCCTGACCCGACGGCAGCGATCCGGTCGCCGTCCAGGACCACGTACCCGCGGGGATGCTCCGTCCCGGCCGGGTCGACCGTCGCGACGTAGCAGCCGTCGATCGCTATCACAGGCGCCGCCCCTCCTGGAGAGTTGTGAAACTCCAGTGTGAGGAGAGCTTATTACGGCGGAGTTTCACGCTCCGCCCCCGCGTGGTAACCAGGGGCGGGCTGGTCAGCCCGCGCCCTCCGCGGCGATGACCTCGGAGATCTCCGCCGGAGGCGCCCCGGAGGCCGGCGGGGCGGACGGGCGCGCAGCACGAGGTGGCTGGGCGGGATACTTGATGACGCGGGTGCGGCTGGGAGGAGGTAGCGCAGGAACCGTGCCAATGGGCCGGCAGGTGCTTGCCGGACATCCGAGGGCTGCTCCGGGCCGCGGGATAACGCCGGAGGCGGGCAGGTTTACGCCGCCGCAAAAGATCGACAAGAATTTCGAAATATGCTTCAGGATGCGGAAAATAATGCCGGGACATTCACTTCCTTACCTGGTTAACTGCTCGCTGCTGTTCACCGAGGAACCGCTGCTGCGGCGCCCGGCCGCGGCCCGGGCCGCGGGTTTCACGGCTATCGAGTTCTGGTGGCCATTCGCCGTGCCCGTTCCGTCCGACCGCGAGGTGGACGAGTTCGCCGCCGCCGTCGAGGACGCGGGCGTGGCACTGGTCGGGCTGAACTTCTTCGCCGGCGACCTGGCCGGCCCGGACTGCGGGGTGCTGTCCATCCCCGCCCGCAGCTCGGAGTTCCGCGACAACATCGACGTGGTCGCGGGTATCGGCGAGCGGCTGGGGGTGCGCGGCTTCAACGCGCTGTACGGCAACCGCGTCGACGGGGCCGACCCGGCCGCCCAGGACGAGCTCGCCACCGAGAACATCGTCCTGGCCGCCAAGGCCGTCGAACCGCTCGGCTCCCGCGTGCTGATCGAGCCGGTGAGCGGGCCGAAGCCCTACCCGCTGCGCACGGCGGACGACGCGGTGGCCGTGGTCACCCGGGCCCGCGCCGCCGGTGCGGCCAACGTTGGCTTCCTGTGCGACCTGTATCACCTGGCCAGCAACGGAGACGATGTCGACGCCGCCATCGAGGCGCATACCGACGTCACTGCGCACGTCCAGATCGCGGACGCGCCGGGGCGGGGTGAGCCGGGCAGCGGCCGGCTCGACCTGGACCGCTACCTGACCGCGCTGGCCGACCGCGGATACCGCGGCTGGGTCAGCCTGGAGTACAAGCCGACCACCAGCACCGAGCAGAGCCTGACCTGGCTGCCCCGGGAACGGCGGGCGGGGAAGGAGCAATCATGACGACGCGGATCGCCTTCATCGGGCTGGGCATCATGGGCGCCCCGATGGCGGCCAACCTGGTCAAAGCCGGGTTCGAGGTCACCGGCTACAACCGGAGTCCGGCCAAGATTGAGCAGCTGAAGGCGGCCGGCGGCCGGGGCGCCAAGGACATCGCCGAGGCGGTCCGGGACGCCGACGTGGTGGCCACGATGGTGCCGGACTCCCCCGACGTGCAGGCGGTCCTGGCCGGCGAGGGCGGCGTGTTCGAGCACGCGCCCCCCGGCGCGCTCCTCATCGACTTCTCCACGATCCGGCCGGACGTAGCCGCGGCGCTGGCTGCCGAGGCGGCCGAGCGCGGATTCCGCATGCTCGATGCGCCGGTGTCGGGCGGCGAGGCGGGGGCCGTCGAAGGCGTGCTGTCGATCATGGTGGGCGGAGCCGAGGCCGACTTCGAGGCCGCGACGCCGGTCTTCGACGCGGTGGGCAAGACGGTCGTGCACGTCGGGCCGTCCGGCTCGGGCCAGACGGTCAAGGCGGCCAACCAGCTCATCGTGGCGGGCCATCTCGAGCTGCTGGCCGAGGCGATCGTGTTCCTGGAGGCGTACGGCGTCCAGACCGAGGCGGCCCTGCGGGTACTGGGCGGCGGGCTGGCCGGCAGCGCCGTGCTGCAGCGCAAGGGGCCGGCCATGCTGGCCCGTGACTTCACGCCCGGGTTCCGTATCGCGCTGCACGACAAGGACATGGGCATCGTCACCGCGGCTGCGCGCGAAGCTGGCGTAGTGATCCCGCTGGGAGCGGTGGCCGCGCAGCTCGTCGCCGCGCTGAAGGCGCAAGGAGACGGCGGCCTGGACCATTCCGCGCTGGTCAAGCTGGTCGCCCAGCTGTCCGGCCGGGCATGACAGGAAGCATGAGCACCGGAACACCGCCGCAATGGCCGGACCTGGCCGCCCGCGCCCTGGGTGCCAGCGTGGTCTACGCCAACGACGAGCTGTTCGCCGACCGGCAGAACCTGATCAAGGCGGCCGACCCGGTGTTCCAGCCGGGCCGGTTCGGTAACAAAGGCCACATCATGGACGGCTGGGAAACCCGCCGTCGCCGCCAGGCCGGGCAGGACAGCGCCATCGTGCGGCTGGGCGCGGGCGGTCTGGTGCACCGCGTGGTGGTCGACACCACCCACTTCACCGGCAACTACCCGCCCGAGGTGTCGGTCGAGGGATGCGGCGCCGAGGACTACCCGTCCCCGGCCGAGCTGGCGGCGGCGCCGTGGTTCACGCTGGTCCCGCGCGGCCCGGTCAAGGGCGATTCCCGCAACGAGTTCGAGGTAGCAGCGGCCGAGCGCATCACCCACGTCCGGCTCACCATCTTCCCCGACGGCGGCGTGGCCAGGCTGCGCGTCTACGGCGAGCCGGTGCCAGACCCGCGGCTGCTGCCGGGCACCATCGACCTGGCCGCCATCGAGAACGGCGCGGCCGTGACCGGCTGCAGCAACATGTTCTACTCCTCGGCCGGCAACCTTCTGCTGCCCGGCCTGGCCCAGGTGATGGGCGACGGCTGGGAGACCTCGCGGCGCCGTGACTCCGAGCATGACTGGGTGGCGGTGCGGCTGGCCTGCGCCGGATCAGTCGAGGTGGTCGAGCTCGACACCTCGCATTTCGTGGGCAACGCGCCGGGCTGGGGTGCGCTCGGCTCCGACGGCGGGGAGCTGCTGGCCCGGACCGCGCTGCATCCCGACACCCGGCACCAGTTCGCCGTGCCGGGCGGCCCGGTGGTCACGCAGGTCCGGCTGGACATCTACCCCGATGGCGGCATGGCCCGGCTGCGGGTGCGCGGCACGCCCACTCCGGCCG
>JBAPYC010001233.1:0-12636 GCA_049284535.1 Streptosporangiaceae bacterium | reverse complement strand
GGGTGCGGGCACGCTCGGAGGCCGAGGTGCAGCATGTCGTGCGCACCTGCGCCGAGCTTGGCGCCCCGGTCGTGCCGCGCGGCGCGGGCACCGGGCTGTCCGGCGGCGCCAACGCCGTCGGCGGCTGCGTGGTCCTGGACGTGTCCCGGATGGATCAGGTCCTCGAGATCGACCCGGACAACCTGGTGTGCCGGGTGCAGCCGGGTGTGGTCAATAACGACCTCAAGGCGGCCGTGGCCAAGCACGGCCTGTGGTACCCGCCGGACCCAGCCAGCGCCCCGTGGTCCACCATCGGCGGCAACGTCGCGACCAACGCGGGCGGGCTGTGCTGCCTGAAGTACGGTGTCACCCGCGACTACGTCCTGGGCCTGCGCGCGGTGGTGGGCGGCCCGGTCGGCTACGGCGAGGTCGTCCGGCTCGGACGGCGCACCACCAAGGGCGTGGCCGGCCTGGACATGGTCGGGTTGTTCGTCGGCTCCGAGGGCACCCTCGGCGTGGTGACTGAGGTGACGCTGCGGCTGCGGCCCGCGCTGACGTCGCCGCCGCGGACCATCGTCGGCGCCTTCGCCGACCTGGTCTCCTCCGGGCAGGCCGTGGCCCACATCACCCGGCGCGGCCTGACCCCGGCCGTACTCGAGCTGCTCGACCGGGCCTGCCTGGAGGCGGTGGAGGACTGGAAGCACCTGGGCATCGACGCCGAGGCCAGCGCCCTGCTGCTGGCCCGGGTGGACACGCCGGGCGACTCGGGCGCGGCCGAGGCCGGCGCGATCGCCGCCGCCATGACCGACGCCGGGGCCATGTGGACCGAGCAGTCCACCGACGACGCCGAGGCCGAGGCCCTGTTCGACGCCCGGCGGCTGGCCTACCCCGCCCTGGAGCGCCTCGGTCCGGTCCTCACCGAGGACGTCTGCGTGCCGCGTTCGGCGGTGCCGGCCATGCTGGCGCAGATCAGCGACATCGCGGTTCGCAACGGCGTCCGGATCGCGACCATCGCCCACGCCGGCGACGGGAACCTGCACCCGCTGATCATCACCCCGCCGGGGGACACCGCGGGCCGGATCGCGGCGCAGGCCGCGTTCGAGCAGTTCCTGGACGCGGCCATCACGCTCGGCGGCACGGTGACCGGCGAGCACGGCGTCGGCATCCTCAAGCGGGACGGCATGCGCCGCGAGCTCGATCCGGGCTCGCTGGCCATGCAGGCCGCGGTGCGCCAGGCCCTTGACCCGCTGGAGATCTTCAACCCCGGCAAGGGCTGAGGCGGCTAGCCCGCTGGGGTGACCCGGTCGAGCCAGCGGTTGAGCTCGGCGATGACATCGTCCCGGTTGGTCTCGTTCAGGATCTCGTGCCGGGCCCCGGGGTAGATCCGGACGGTCACGTCGGTCAGCCCGGCCGCTTCCAGCCGCTCGGTGAGCGGCGTCAGCAGGGCCAGGCCGCCGTTGACCGGGTCAGCCTCACCCACCGCGATGTACACCGGCAGGTTGTCCCGGATCACCGCGAGCTGGGCCGGGTCGGCCAGTCGCCGGGCGCCGGCGAACATCACCTTGGCCGAATCGGCGTCGATGCCGAACCCGCAGGCCGGGTCCGCGATGTAGGCGTCGACGATGGCCTCGTCCCGGGACAGCCAGTCGTAGTCGGTGCGGGCGGGCTGGAACGGCGCGTTGAAGCCGGTCAGGTCCAGCGGGACATCCAGGTCAAGCGCGGGTTCGAGCAGGTCGATGGCGGCGGTCCCGGTCAGCACCACGCCGTCGACGTCCGCGCTGTGGTCGAGCAGGTACTGCTGGACGGCGAAGGACCCCATGCTGTGCCCGAGCAGGATCAGCGGAATGCCTGGGTTATCGGCGCGGATCTTCTCCGAGAGCAGCCCGATATCGTCGAGGAGCGCGGTCCAGCCGCCCTCGCCCAGGTTCCCGTAATCGGCGGGATCGCCGGTAGCGCCGTGCCCGCGGTGATCCTGGGCGTAGACCACGAAGCCGGCGTCGTTGAGCGCCTGGGCGACGTGATCGTAACGCCGGGCGTGCTCGCCCATGCCGTGGGTTATCTGGACCGCGGCGTTGAAGAGCGCGCTTTCCGGCTCCCACCTGTAGGCGACGATCTTCGTACCGTCGGCTGATTTGTAGCTGAGCTCGCTGGCTGGCATGGTGGCTGTCCTCCGGTGACGGCAATGTCGCGTGGGACAATTTAGGTTAAAAACCCCCTGCTCACAAGGGCAAACGGGCCGAACGGGCTGACCGCGTGCCCAGCGGGAATGATAGGAGCGGACGGCAAGGAGGCGCCAGGAATGGACGATGCCCAGGTCACCACGGCCGGCCCGAGCGAGCCAGCGGCCGGACCCAGTGCCGGCGAACCCAGTGCCGGCGAACCCAGTGCAAGCGAACCCAATGCCGGCGAACCCAATGCCGGCGAACCCAGTGTCCTGGCGGCGGATCACGGCCCGGTGCGCGTGCTGACCCTGAACCGGCCCGCCCGGCGCAATGCCATCGACCTGGAGCTGCGGGTCGTGCTGGCGGAGGCCATCGAGAGCGCGATGGCCGACGAAGCGATCCGGGTCATTGTCCTGACCGGAGCGGGCGGGACGTTCTGCTCCGGAGGGGACGTCACTACCATGCGGCGGCAGGGGCCGGTGCCGGTCCGGACCCGCACCGAGGCGATCCAGCGGGTAGTCCGGGCCATCTGGAACGGCCCCAAGCCGGTCCTGGCCGCAGTCGAGGGCTTCGCCGTCGGTGCCGGGGCCGCCCTGGCGCTGGCCTGCGACCGGGTGGTCGCCGCGGCCGACTCGACCTTCGGGATGTCGTTCACCGGGGTCGGTATCGCGGGCGACACCGGCATCTTCGCCTCGCTCCCGGCTCGCGCTGGGGTGAACGTGGCACGCCAGCTCCTGCTGATGCCCAGGCGGCTGACCGCGTCCGAGGCGCTGCGGCTCGGGCTGGCCGACGCCGTGGCCGAGCCGGGTACCGCCCTGGCCAGTGCGCTGGCCGACGCCGAGGTAATCGCGGCCGGGCCGCCGCTTGCCCTGGCCGGCATCAAGGCCATGCTGAGCCGGTGGCCCGCGGACCCGCGCGAGATCCTCGAGCGGGAGGTCGATCTGCAGGCCCAGCTGATGGATACCGACGACTTCGCCGAGGGGATCGCCGCGTTCCGCGAGAAGCGCCGGCCCATCTTCCGCGGCCGGTGAGCCGACGGGCGGTGCGTTATTCTAACAACAGTTAAGAAATCGGTCCGGCGCGGGAAAGGATGCGCATGACGAATCCCGTCCGGGACGCGACGCAGGCCGGGCCGGACTACCGCCGGCTGATCGAACCGGACCGCGTGCACGGATCGCTGTACACCGACCCGCGGATCTTCGCCGGCGAGCTGGCCCGGATCTGGTACCGGACCTGGGTCTACATCGGCCACGAAAGCGAGGTCGCCCAGCCGGGCGACTATGTCCGCAAGACCCTTGGCCTGCAGGACGTCATCATGACCAGGGGCGCCGACGGCCAGGTCCGCCTGCTGCTCAACCGCTGCGCGCACCGGGCCAACCTGGTCTGCGAGGCCGAGCGCGGCAACTCCAAGTCCTTCCGCTGCCCCTATCACGGCTGGACTTACCGCAACACCGGCGAGCTGATCGGCTTCCCGTTCAACCAGGGCTATGGCGGCAAGGGCCAGATCGAGGGCGAGCTCTCGCTGGCCGCGGTGCCGCGGACCGGGTCGCACCGCGGGTTCGTGTTCGGCAGCATGGCCGCGGACGGCCCGAGCCTGGCCGAGCACCTGGGCGAGGCGGCGGGCGAGATCGACCGGCTGGCCCGGCTGTCACCCGAAGGTAAGGTCGAGCTGACCGCGGGCTGGCTCAAGCACCGGACCCGGGCGAACTGGAAGCTGCTGGCCGAGAACGAGACCGACGGCTACCACCCCCAGTTCGTGCACGGGTCCATCTTCAGCGTCACCAGCAGCCCGATCGGCGCGCTCTACAACGACAAGTCGAGCGCCGTCACCCGGAACCTGGGGAACGGGCACAGCGAGAACGACCTGCGCCCGGAGTTCCGCCGGGCCGGCGAGCCGATGCGCTGGTTCGGCACCACCCAGGACCGGGTGCCCGGTTACGTGCGCGCGATGCGGGAGGCGCACGGCGCCGCGGCCGAGCAGATCCTGGTTGAGGGCGCTCCGCACGTCATGATCTTCCCGAACCTGTTCATCGCCGAGATCCAGGTGTTCGTCATCCAGCCGGTGTCGGTGGTGGAGTGCGTGCAGCACTCCACCGCCGTGCAGCTGGCGGGCGCGCCCGAGCTGAACAAGCGGATGATCTCCCAGTCGGTCGGCTCGGTCGGGCCGGCCGGCATGCTGCTCGCCGACGACACCGAGATGTACGAGCGCAACCAGCGCGGCGCGGCTCAGCTCCGGCCGGAGTGGCTGGACCTGCGACGCGGCCTGCAGCGGGAGCGGACCGACGAGCGCGGGCTCAGGATCGGCAGCGCCACCGACGAGACCGCGATGCGCGGTTTCTGGTCGCACTACCTGTCCCTGATGGAGGCGGCGTGAGGCTCGCGGACGACCGGGAACTCGACCTGCGGCAGATCGAGCAGTTCGTGTACCGCGAAGCGCGCTATGCCGACGAGCACGACTACGACGCCTGGGAGGCGCTGTGGACCGACGACGCGGTCTACTGGGTGCCCGCGGGAGGTGACCTGGCTGACCCCGGTGGCCAGATGTCCGTGATCTACGACAACCGGAACCGCATCAGCACCCGGCTGAACCAGCTGCGCACTGGCCGGCGCTACGCCCAGACCCCGCCGTCCAGCCTGCGCCGGGTGATCTCTAACGTGGAACTGCTCGGCCGCGAAGGCGGCGATGCCGTAGTGGGCGCTAACTTCGTCCTGGCCGAGTCGCGCGAGCGCGGCGTGGTGACCTGGGCTGGTCGTATCACCTACCGCCTGCGCTGGGTGGACGGCGAGCTGAGGCTGGCCGCCAAGCAGGTCCTGCTGGTCAACCGGGATCAGCCGCTGCCCACGCTGGCGTTCCTTATCTAAAGGAGGCAACGTGTCAGAGCCGGGACACGACGGTCCCGCGGTGACCGGCATCGGGGGCATCGTGCAGAGCGAGTTCGCCGATGTGACCGCGCTGGTGGACGCTACCGCCAACGGCCCCCGGCTGCGGCTGGAGGACCGCCGGACCGGACGGGTCAGGTTCCTGGACGCGCTCGAGCTCGAGACGGTCATCTGGCTGCCGGACGGCCACCTGACCCAGCTGCTCGACCCGTCCGCCGACCGCTGGCGCGACACCTGATGGCCGCCGTTGCTATTGACGTGCACACCTCGTTCTTCCAGTTCGATCAGCAGGGCGTGGTGTTCAACATGTGGTACTTCGGCTGGTTCGACGACGCCATGACCGAGTTCATGGGCGAGATCGGCTATCCATACCTGGCCATGAACGCGGACGGCCTGGACGTCCAGCTCGTCCACACCGAGGCAGACTGGCGGGACGCCGTACGCTACGGGGACTCGGTCACGGTCGACGTCGCCACCGAGCGGATCGGATCGACCAGCTTCACGCTGTCGTTCACCGCCCGGGTGGGCAAGCAGCCCCGGGCCACGGGCCGCACGGTCTACGTGCTCGTGGCCACCGACGGCTCGGGCAAGCGCCCGCTGCCGCCCAAGCTCCGCGCGGCGCTGGAGTCTGCCATGTGAGACCAGCCGCACATGCCCCGCGGGCTCCGGACGGAGCAGGCCCGGAACAAAGCAGGCCCCGAACAACAGGAGGAACACTCATGCAGGACCCGCCGGGTGCGGTGACGATTACCGGGACGCTCCAGCGCGAAGCGTGGCTGCGGCGCGACATGCCCCCGGTCGAGCAGCTCGCCGGCGACCTGTGGTCAGTGCCCGTACCGATCCCCAACAACCCGCTGCGCTACGTGTCGGTGTACGTGTTCGCCGCCAAGGGCGGCTTGGTCCTCATCGACGCCGGCTGGGGCGATGACGATGCCTGGCGGTCGCTGCAGGACGGCCTGGAATCGATCGGCGCCGGAGTGGCCGATGTCCGGGGCGTCCTGGTCACGCACATGCACTACGACCACATCGGCCTGGCTGGCCGGGTCCGCGAGGCCTCAGGAGCCTGGGTCACGCTGCATCCCGCCGACCGGGACGTGGTCGCCCAGGCCAGGGCCCGGACCGCCGAAGCTGCCACCACCGACGAGGCGAAGTTCCTGCGCCACCTCGGCGCGTCCATGGCGGAGGCCGCGGCCGCCGTCGGCACGCCGGAGTCATACGAGCCGTTCGTCCAGATGGCGTTGCCCGACCGTACGCTCGACGACGGGGACCGGGCCGATGTCCCCGGCTGGGACTTGCGGGCCCTGCACACGCCCGGGCACACCCCCGGCCACCTGTGCTTCATCGACGAGCGCTCCCGCTGGCTGTTCTCCGGCGACCACATCCTGCCCCGGATCACGCCCAACATCTCGGTGACACTGTCCGAACCGGTCTCGCCGCTGCATGACTACCTGAACTCGCTGGCCAAGGTGCGCGACCTCGACGTGGACGAGGTCATGCCCGCGCACGAGTGGCGGTTCAAGGGCCTGGCCGATCGCGTCGATGCCATCGCCGCCCACCATGAGCGACGGCTGGCCGAACTGCTCGACGCCGTCCGGCGCCATCCCGGCGCCACGCCATGGGAGCTGGCCGGCCAGCTGACCTGGTCCCGCCCGTGGCATCAGTACAACGGCCGGATGCAGATCTTCGCGGTCACCGAGACCGCCGCCCACGTGCATGAACTCCTACGGCGTGGCCTGGTCACCGGCACCACGGGCACGACCCCGGCCTATACCGCCACGAGCAAAGGAAACGACACGCCGCCGCCGGCGCAGTGACGGCCCGCCCTTTCACGGGTCGCAGGCACCATCTGCCACGATCACGCCGGTCGGGCGCGGTTGCCGCTCGTCAGCTCGGAGGTTAGTGTTTATTTAATCTAGATTAACTAGCGGACGGATGACGTGACATCGAGCGCAGCACCACCAGACGCCGGATTGCCGGCCGAACGGACGCCGGAGCAGATCGCCGCCGAGCTGTACCGGGTGCTGGCTGACGGGGACAGCGCCCGGCTGGCCGCCCTGCTGCACCCCGGCTTCGAGGGCCAGGTGACCGAGGGGCTCCCGCTCGGCCTGGGCGGGAGCTATCACGGCCCGGAGGCTATGCGCCGCGACTTCTGGGGCCGGATCGCCCGCAGTTTCGACGCCAGGGCCGAGCCAGTGAGCTACTGCCCGCTGCCCGACGGCCGCCTGATGGTGACCGGCCGTTACACGGGCACCGCACACGGGGGTGGTGCGCTGGACGCGGAGTTCGTGCATTTCCTGACCTTCTGCGGAGAGCAGGTCATCGGCCTGGTTCAGCTCACCGATAGCGCTCGCTGGGCCGGTGCGCTGGCCGCCCGCCTGCCAGCGGACAAGCAACCAGAGGACAAGCAACCAGCGGGCAAGCAGCCAGCGGGCAAGCAGGCAGAAGACAAGCCAGCAGAGGGAGAGATTGCGCCGCCCGCGGCGGCCGGGGACGAGCCCGTCGTCAGCTACTCCCGTACCGGCGGCCTGGGGCTTCTGCTGCTGAACCGGCCCGGTGCTCGCAACGCCATCGACCTGCACTTCGTCGACGACCTCTACGAGGCGGTGCAGCGCTGCGCGGCGGACGAGTCGCTGCGGGCGCTGCTGATCCGCGCCGAGGGACCGTCCTTCACCGTCGGCGGCGACGCGGCCATGCTGGCCCAGCCCGGACCCGGCGGCCTGGCCGAACTCCTGCGCCGCGTGACCACCAGCTACCACGCCTCGCTCCAGATCCTGGACCGGCTGCCGGTCCCGGTGGTGGCGGCCGTGCACAGTGCCGTGGCCGGGGGCGGCCTTGGGCTGATGAACGTGGCCGACATCGTGCTGGCGGCCGAGGGGACCAGGTTCGCCACCGGGTTCGCCGGGCTCGGGCTATCCGGCGACGGCGGCGGCACCTGGTTCCTGCCGCGCCTGGTAGGTCCTCGCCGGGCCGCGGAGCTGTATTTCGGGCAGCGCGTCCTGGAGACGGATGAGGCACTTGTCTGGGGGCTGATAACCCGGCTCGTTCGGCCCGAAGATCTCCAGGCCGAAGCCGAGGCGGCCGGCCGGCAGCTCGCGGCCGGCCCGACGCGGGCATTCGCTGAGCTCAAGACCTTGCTCCGGGCCTCGCCGGGTGCCCGGCTCGGTGAGCAGATGCTGGCCGAGACGGCCGCGATATGCCGGACCGCCGGGACCCAGGACGCGGCGCACGCTATCGCAGGCTTCGTGACCAGGTCCCGGACCGATTTCCAGGGATGGTGACCATGAGCGACCTCATCGCCGACAGCGGCGACCTCGGCCTGATCAGGCAGAGCACGGCGGCTATCGCGGCTCGCTATGGCCACGCGTACTACGCCGACCGGGCGCGCAGCGGGGGGCACATCGCCGAACTGTGGGCCGATCTCGGCCAGGCCGGCCTGCTCGGCGTGCACCTGCCCGAGGAGTACGGGGGCGGCGGGGCCGGGCTGACTGAGCTGGTCGTGGTGACCGAGGAACTCGCGGCGCACGGCCTGCCGCTGCTGATCGCGGTCATCTCGCCCGCCATCTGCGGGTCGATCCTGGCCGCCCACGCCTCGCCGGAGATGAAGGCCAGCTGGCTGCCCGGCCTGGCCGACGGCACCCGGCGGATGGCCTTCGCGCTGACCGAGCCGGACGCGGGATCGAACAGCCACAACGTCAGCACGACCGCGCGCCGCAATGGTGCGGGCTGGTCGATCACCGGCGGCAAGTACTACATCTCGGCCGCGGACGAATGCGAGGCCATGCTCCTCGTCGCCCGGGACGACAGCGTGGCCGCCGACGGGCGCAGCCCGCTGTCGCTGTTCGTGGTGCCGACCGACGCGCCCGGGCTGACGCTGGCGCCCATCCCGACCGCGCTGGTCTGTCCCGACCGCCAGTTCACGGTGTTCCTCGACGAGGTTCCCGTCGGCCCGGACGCCCTGATCGGCGCGGCCGGGGCCGGGTTCCGGCAGGTCTTCGCCGGCCTCAACCCGGAGCGGATCCTGGCCGCGGCGCTGTGCAACGGCGTTGGCCGGTACGCCGTCGCCAAGGCCGCCGAGTACGCCCGCCAGCGGAAAGTCTGGTCCGAGCCGATCGGCGCCCACCAGGGCATCGCCCATCCGCTCGCCCAGGCGCACGTCGATGTGGAGCTGGCCCGGCTCGCTACCGCCCGGGCCGCGGAGCTGTTCGACGCCGGGCAGGACGCGGCCGGCGCAGCCAACATCGCCAAGCTGGCCGCCGCCGATGCCGCGCTGGCCGCCCTCGACCAGGCCATCCAGACGCACGGCGGCAACGGGCTGGCCCTGGAGTACGGCCTGGCCGACTTGTGGTTCGTCACCCGCCTGATGCGGACGGCGCCGGTGAGCCGCGAGATGGTGCTGAACTTCGTGGCCAGCCATAGCCTCGGCCTTCCCCTGTCCTACTAGCACTGTCGAACCAGGACTCGCCGTACTAACCCCGAAGGGAGACCCGGCTGATATGGACGCGACCTTCGACGTCATCGTGGTCGGGGCCGGAGCGGGCGGCCTGATGACCGCGGCCCGGCTGGCCCACCTCGGCTACCGGACCCTGGTCACCGAGCGGCTGGGGCATGTCGGCGGCCGGGCCTCCACCCGCGACGTGGACGGCTTCAAGATCAACAACGGCGCCATCGTGATCGAGACCGGCGGCATCACCGAGCAGACGTTCGCTGAGGTCGGTGCCGACTTCGAGGTCCGGATGCCGGCCCCGCCGATCCTGTACCGGATCGGCGATAAGGACGTCGACGTCACCGGGGGCGGCTGGGGCTTCCTGCTGTCGCGGCTCACCCGCCAGGGCGCCCGCGTGCTGGCCGGGCTGGCCGACGCGCACCGCGACGAAGGGCTGCCGGACGGCCAGCTCAGCACGGCCGACTGGCTGAGCCGGTTCACCCGCAACGAGGCCGTGCACGGCATCTTCCGGGCCATGTGCGGTTCGGTGTTCGCGGTCGGCCCGGACGAGCTCCCGGCCCGGGTCTTCCTGACCTATTTCACCCGCAAGAGCGCATTCAAGAAGTTCGGCTTCTGCCCGCGCGGCACCATCGGGATCTGGGAGTCACTGGCCCGGGCGATCACCGCGGCAGGTGGCCAGGTGTGGCTGCAGGCCGAGGTCCGGTCGCTGACGACGGCCGGCGGGGTGGTCACCGGCGCCGTGATCGAGCGTGACGGGCAGACGGCGCAGATCGGAGCCCAGGTGGTGATCAGCGACGCCGGGCCGGCCGCCACCGTCCGGCTGCTGGGACCGGACGTCCTGCCGCCTGACTACACCGATGCTGTCAAGCAGGCGGACCGGCCGTGCGCCATGATCTCGGTCAACTTCGCCAGCACCGAGCCGCTGATGACGGCGCCCGGGCTGCTCAGCTTCGCCAGTACCCGGCGGCTCTGCTACGCCGCGAACTTCACCGCCACGTGCCCGGAGATGGCGCCCGATGGCTGGCACCTCTACGTCGCAACCGCCGTGCCCCGGCCTGCCGTGGGCGACTTCGATGAGGCTGCCGAGACCAGCCTCCTGCTGGCCGATCTGCACGACGAGATCCCCGGCTTCGACCGGGCCAGGATCCTGTCCACCGTGGTGACCAGGGACGACTGGCCGCCGCAGCGGGCCGTGGCCGGTTTCGACCTGCCGCCAGGGACCCCGGTCCTGAACCTGTGGAACGTGGGTGACGGGGTCAAGGAGTACGCCAACGGCGGCACCACCGCCTGCGCCGAGACGGCCCAGCTGGTCGCCAGCCAGGTGGCGGAGCGCTATCCGCTGAGTTAGAGCCTGTCTGCAAACCTTAGGCGGCGTGCGGCGGGGCTAGCTGTGAGCGGTGGGCGGCTGCTCACGCGAGCAGATGGTCAGTAGCTGAAGGTGGTCGCTGCCTCGTCGCCGATCCATTCCCATAGCTGGACGCTTCCGGCCAGCTCGGCGTTGGGCAGCAGGGTGCTCTTGTCCAGGTGCTTGGCGTTGAAGCAGACCGGGCAGACCATGAACCGCCCGCCTGCCTTCTCATACCGGGTCAGCAGGTCCGGCAGGGGCGGGCAGCCTTCGCAGGCGACACCCGCGGCCACCCCGTCCAGGGCGAGCCGGACGGCTTCCTTCGCCTGGAAGATCAGGGTCGGCCGGCCCGATTCGGCGGCGCCGACCGCGACCAGGAACGCCACGGTCACTTTCTCCGGGTCTTCCATGCCGGTGGTGAGACTGATCACTGCTTTTCCGGCCATTGCTTGCTCCTTGTCAGTTGCGTGACGGCCCGGCCTTCAGCCGAGGACTTAGCACGATCGTTCGCACTAAATGGACGGTACGACCGGTCGTGCTATCTTGTCAAGATGACGGAGAGTGCCACGAATCCGCGCACCCGGGCGCGGCAGCCCCGCGCGGACGGGGAACGCACCCGGGCCGCGATCTTGCGCGCGGCCGCGTCGCTGGCCACCGTGGACGGTCTGGAGGGCCTGTCGATCGGGAACCTGGCTGCTGCGATTGGCATGAGCAAGAGCGGCCTGTACGCGCACTTCGGCTCCAAGCAGGAACTACAGCTGGCCACCGTGCAAGAGGCGGGGCGGATCTTCGCCGACGAAGTCGTCCAGCCCGCTCTGATGGCCCCGGCCGGGCTGGCCCAGCTCGCGGCGGTGTGCGAGGCGTTCTTCGAGCACCTGCAGCGCCGCACCTTCCCCGGCGGGTGCTTCTTCGCCGGCGCCGCGCTGGAGATGGGCACCCGTCCCGGTCCGGTCAAGGAGGCGGTCGCGGCCTTCCAGTCCGCATTCGTGGACCTTATCCGCGGCTTCGCGGCCACGGCCATCGAGCAGCATGAACTTCCGCCCGACGAGGATCCTGACGGGCTCGCCTTCGAGCTGAACGGGATCATCCTGGCCGCCGACGCCAACTTCGTCCTGCGCGGCAACACCGCTGTGCTGGACATGGCCCGCCGGGTCGTGCGCCGCCGGCTGGGCGTCGGCAGCGACGCGTCCGCCAGCGGCAGGGCCTAGGCTCGCGGCACCAGTCCGGTAAACGAGTGTGGCACGCTGCCCCTTGCCCCCCGCATCCCGGCCCGTCCCGAGCAAGCGCGCCGGGACTTAGTGGTCTCGCCCCTAAGTTCGTCGGGTGTCGGGTCCAGGCGGTGGGGTCGTCGAGGTAGAGGCCGCAGGCGGTGTCGAGGGCGTCTTGGCAGGTGCCGATGGGCAGGCCGGTGAAGAAGACCGATTCGTCGTAGTCGTCGTGGCTGGCGCGGTAGACCGCGAACTGCCACTGGCTGGCGGAGCCGACGTAGCGCAGGCGGCACAGTTTGAGCGTGGTGGCGTCGGTCAACGTCGCGTCGACGTAGCTGAAGACCCCGCGGTGGCGGATCTGCAAGCTGGCGATCTGGGGCCAGCGCTCGCGCGCCCGCGCCCGCAGCCGCTGCTCCAGGGACGTCTTGGTGGAGTCTGGGTATCTGGCCACGATAGTCATCTTCTCCTGGCGGCCTGGGCCATCGCGGCGCGCGGGGCACTGGCGCGGGTACGGCATAAAGAACGCATGCCCATGCCAAGCCCGTACCAGATTGTCTTGTCCGCCGGGGAACGGGCCGTGCTGGCGGCCCGGGCCCGGTCAGTGCGCGGACCCTATCG
>JBAPYC010001232.1:0-1637 GCA_049284535.1 Streptosporangiaceae bacterium | reverse complement strand
GGCCGAACCGGCGTCCACTCACACCCTGGCCCGGCGGCACGATCTGGCCCCCAGCACCGTGTCCGAACACCTGGTGGCTCTGCACCAAGCCCGCCTGCTGACTCGCCGGCGTCACCGCCACACCGTCATCTACCAGCAGACCCCTCTGGGCGCCGACCTGGCCCACGGCGGCCAGGGCTAGCGCCCCAGCCGCCCGGCCTTACGCGCCGGTCATCGCCTGGACGCCCGCCAGGTCCTCGCGGGTGACCCTGATCATGGCGATCGTCACGACCAGGGCCAGGAACGCGATGAGCGCGGACACCTCGAAGCCGCGGGAGAAGCCCACCGATAGGGCGTGATCGTAGATCGCCGTCTTGGCCTGAGCCAGCTGGGCCGAGGTCTGGTGCAGCGGGTGGCCGGCCTGGGCCGCCGCGGCGGCGGCCGCCTTGGCCTGTGCCGCCGAGTTGCGGGCCGTGTTGGCCACGACCGTCCAGGCCACGCCCAGCACGGCCAAGCCGATGGATCCGCCGACCTGCTGGCCGGTGTTGAGCAGGCTGGAGGCCAGGCCCGAGTCCCGGTCCTCGACCTTGGACAGGGCGATCAGGGTGAGCGGCATGAACAGCATGCCCGGGCCGGCCGCGGTCACGATGAGCGGGCCGAGCAGGCCGCCGGCGTAGGTGCTGTGCTCGTTGATCCGCGACAGCCAAAACATGCCGCCGGTGCCGATCGCCGACCCGGCCAGCAGCAGCGGCCGGGCCCCGATCCGCGGCACGAGCTGGGCGCTGACCCCGGCCATGACCATGATGGTGGCCACCATCGGCAGGTAGGCCACGCCGGTCTTCAGCGCGCTGAAGTGCCAGACGGTGCGGAAGATCACCCCCGCTTGACCCGTCCTACTCGGCCCGCTGGTTCGGCTGGCGGGACGACGGCGACGGGATGGGCCAGGCCGCCACCCGCGTGCGCGGTGCGCGCCCCACCCGGCCAAGCCGCCGGGGAGCAGAGGACTTGTCCCGTGGAACGCCTGCGGCTTATGTTCGTTATGTATCGGCTCGATACATCGAACCGGTATAGGGCCGGGAGGCGGCGACATGTCCAGCGGGCAGCTGTACGACACCATCGGGGCGACCTATACCGTGACCCGGCGGACCGAGCCGCGGATCGCCGCGCAGCTCTGGGCTGCGCTCGGCGATGCGCGCACGGTCCTGAACGTCGGGGCGGGTACCGGCTCCTATGAGCCTCCCGGCCGTGACGTCACCGCGGTGGAACCGTCGGCGCTCATGCGCGCGCAGCGTCCCCCGGGCGCAGCGCCGTGCGTGGCGGCCGCCGCGGAGAGCCTCCCGTTCCAGGACCAGTCCTTCGACGCCGCGATGGCGGTGGCCACCATCCATCACTGGCCCGACCCCCTCGCGGGCCTGCGCGAAATGCGGCGCGTGGCCCGCCGGGTGGTGGTGTTCACGATTGATACCACTGACCCCGGATGGCCTCGCCGGTTCTGGCTGACGCGCGACTACCTGCCCGAGTTCGCTGACCTGTTCGCCGGCCGGCCTGGGGCGACCGAGCTGGCCCGGGCGCTCGGAGCCCGCTTGGAGCCGGTGCTCATCCCGTGGGACTGCGCGGACGGCTTCTTCGAGGCCTACTGGCGCCGGCCCGACGTGTAC
>JBAPYC010001231.1:0-4618 GCA_049284535.1 Streptosporangiaceae bacterium | reverse complement strand
GGACCGGGTCGGCCTGGACCGCGTCCCACCAGCCGCGCCAGCTTTCCGGATGCCCGCCGGGGAAGCGCCGCCGGTCCTCGCGCCGGCGCAGCGCCTCGTCGAGCCGGGCCAGGGTCGGGGACTGCTTGGCGTCGACAGCGAAGTGGTCACCGTCGAGCAGCAGGCCGCCCGGGCGCAGGATGCCGGCCAGATCCGCGTACAGGGCACGGAGGTCAGGTTCGGGCAGCCAGTGCAGCGCGGTGGTGCTCACGGCGGCGTCCGGGCGGCGGTCCAGGCGCAGCCGGTCCGACCAGCCGGGAACGCGCAGGTCCAGGTCGGAGAACGTCAGGCCCGGCACGCCGGAGTAGGCCGCCCGGCCCAGGGTCAGCGTCACCGGGTCGGCGTCGATGCCCACGACCGTGGCGCGCGGTAGCCGGGCCAGCAGCCGGACGGCCAGGGAGCCGGGGCCGCAGCCGATGTCGAGGATCAGCGGGTCCGGCCGCCCGGTCCCCTCCTCTACCGCGTCGATCAGCGCGGTGAACCTGTCTTCGCGGTCCGGCAGGGATTCCTCCTGCTGGCGGTCCCAGCGATCGATCCAGTCCCGTGCGGTGTCGCGGTCAAGTTCCGGCACGCCATACCTCCCTGGCTCGGCCATTCCAGCCTTGTCACTGACTACTGTTGTGTCACTGGCTAAGATTCGTTTGGCAGTCACAACCATAGAGAATGGAAATGTAACCAGTCAAGTGAACTTCAACAGTCACACGGATGTGGTGGTCCGGGTGTCCGTCGAGCTGGTGAACCTGCTCACGCCGGGCCAGGACCGGGGCCGGCCCTACCTCCCGCCGGACGGAGACGACCGGACCGTGGCCGTCGGCGCCGTGCTGCGCGCCGCCGGCGGACGCGAGGCTACCTGGGAGGAAGCCGCTGAGCTCTGCTTCGTGGCGGCCGAGCTCCGCCGCGTGTTCGAGGCCGTCAGCGCGGGCGACGTGGACGAGGCGGCCCGGCAGGTCAACGCCCTGCTCATCCGGACCGGGGCCCGGCCGGAACTCGAGCGGCACGACGGCGAACCCTGGCACCTGCATTTTCACGCCGCCGACCGGTCCCTGCCGAACGGCTGGGCCGCGGGCTGCGCTACCGGGCTGGCGGTGGTCCTCGGCGGTGAGCTGCACGACCGGCTCGGGGTCTGCACCGCCCCGCGCTGCGACCGGGTCTACGTGGACGTCTCGCGCAACGGCACCCGCCGGTACTGCTCCACCTCCTGCCAGAACCGGGTCAAGACGGCGGCTTTCCGGGCCCGCCTGTCCTGAGCCGGGGGCCGGCTGCGACGGGCGGCCCGGCGGGCCGGCTTCGCGGCCTCGGCGGGGCCCGAAAATGTCGTACCCCCCTCGTATCGTGTCCAGCATGAACTCACCACGCAGACGCCGCGCTCACCCCCAGGAGGAGCGGTGCAGGTGCGCGGAGTGCGAGGCCCTGGCCGGGGACATCGACCTCGATCCGGAGGCCTGCATGCGGGCCGTCGCCGATGACATCCGTGCCATCGGCTGGTCCGTCTCCGCCGTCCTTGGCGACGCGATCGCGCCACCGTGGGCGTACACCGTCGGCCTGTGGCTCAGTCAGCAGGGCCCGGAGCTGACCATGTTCGGCCTGCCGGTCGAGCACATGACGGTCATCCTGAACTCGATCGGGGACCGCGTCGCCGCCGGCGCGGTCATCGAGGCCGGCGACTACGTGGACGGCATCTGCCCGTGCCCGCTCGCGATCCGGCCGGTAGACGCCAGCTGGCGCACGACCAGCATGTTCGCGGTGTCGGACCGGTACTACGGGTACGTCAGGCCGCCGTATCTGCAGGTGGTCTGGCCGGATCGCAGGGACCGCTACCCGGGTGACGCCGGCTTCCAGCCCCGGTACGAGGGCAGGCAGCCGATGCTGTGGCTGCCGCGTGACGACAACCCGCCGGGGGTGTGGACCAGGATCGATCAGCTCTGAGGCGGGAATCTGCCGCCGGGAATGCGACAGCGGGAATCCGCGTCGGGAATCTGGCGGCCGGATAACGAGTTGCCGGGTAGAGGCCGAGATAGCTAGCGTCGGAGGGCCGGCGGGTACTGACCAGTCCGGCCATGTGCCGATGAAGGGACCAAGGCAATGTCACGGGGTGGCCTGATCCGCCGGTATCCCGTGCTCGCGGTCCGGGACTTCCGGCTGCTGCTCGGCGACCGGCTGATCGCGCCGGCCTCGGTCGGCTTCTCCTTGGTCGGCGTGTCGTTCGCGGTGCTTAAGGCTACGAACTCACCGGTCGACCTGTCCTACGTACTGGCCGCGCAGATTGCGCCGTCGCTAGTGTTCGCGCTCATCGGAGGCGTGGCCGCCGACCGGTTCCCGCCGCAGCGGGTGATCGTCACGGCCAACCTGCTGATGGCGATCGGCGAGGGGACCTTCGGCGTGCTGGCACTGGCCAGTCATCACCCGCCGCTGTGGGCGATGATCGGCTTGGAGATGGTCACCGGGACCGGGGTCGCGCTCTTCTATCCCGCGTCGCAGGCACTGCTCCCCCGCATCGTCCCAGGCAGCATGCTGCAGGAAGCGAGTGCGATCAGCCGCCTGGCGATGAACACGGGCCAGATGGCGGGAGCGGCCGCGGCCGGCCTGCTGGTCGCGGCGGCAGGCGCTGGCTCCGCTCTGCTTATCTGCGGCATCGGCATGATCGCTACGGTGCCGCTGCTGCTGTCCATCCGGGGCGCGCGGGACGACCTGCGGGCCGCCGGTGCCGACGGAGAAGCCAGGCCAGCGCCCAGCCTGCTCACCGAGCTACGCGAGGGCTGGTCGGAATTCCGTTCGCACACCTGGCTGTGGGTGATCGTCGCCCAGTTCTCCATCGTGATGATGGCCTGGTACGGGGCGTTCTCGGTGCTTGGCCCGGTGGTGGCCAGAGCCCACCTGGGCGGCCCGGCGGCCTGGGGTGCGATCACCGCGGCCGATGCTTGCGGCCTGATCACCGGCGGCCTGGTATCGCTGCGGTTCACCCCGCGCCGGCCCATGCTGTTCGTGGTCCTCAGTGGGGCCGCAATAGCGATTTCCCCGCTGTCGCTGGCCATGGTCCTGCCGCTGGCGGCGGTGTGCGCTGCGTCGTTCGGCCTCGGCGTGTTCATCGAGATGATGATGGTGGTCTGGACGGTCACGATGGCGCGGAACATCACGCCGGCCAAGCTGGCCCGGGTGTCGTCGTACGACGTTCTCGGCACGGTCATGACCATGCCCATCGGGGCGCTGATCGCCGGCCCGGTCGCACACGCGATCGGCGTCTCCCAGGCGCAGTATGCCGCGGCCGCCGTGATCGTGCTGGCCTCCGCGCTGGCCCTGATCCCGCGCGAGATCCGCACTTTCCGCAGCAGCGCCCCAGTGACTCCGCAGGAGCGCGCCGCCGCCGAGCGCGCCACGGAGGCGCTCGAGGCCACGCCGCTCTGAGCCGGGCTGTACTGAGCCGGGCTGTACTGAGCCGGGGCCGGACGGCGGGACTGGACGGCGGGGCCCCCGTGGTCCCGCCGTCCAGCCGTCTGCCGTGCCGGGCCCTTCAGCGCCCTTTACCGCTCAGACGTTTTTCTGGTAGGAGCGGAACGTGGCCACGGAGACGGCCACGCACGCCACCGCGAGCACCAGCAGGCCGCCGCAGCGGATCCCGATCGCGCTCCAGTCCGGGTGGGCCGAGACGGCGGAGCGGCCGATCTGCACCACCCAGTTCAGCGGATTGCGGGAGGCAATGGCCTGCATCCAGCCGGGCATGAGGCTGGTGAGCATGAAGGCCGAGGACAGGAACATCAGCGGGAGCATGAAGAACGTGTACACCCCGATGATCGCCTCACGGGAGCGCAGCGTCATGCCGACCGCGTTGGACAGGGCGCCGAACACCACTCCGACCAGGATCGACGCCGCGACCATGACCGCGACCCCGGCCACGCCGCCGTGGTAGCGGGCCCCGCCGGCCAGGCCGAGGCCCACGATGATCAGGGACTGCACGGCCGTGCTGACGGACTGCTCGGCCACGGAGGCGTTCATGATGGCGATGCGGCTGGCCGGGGAGACCAGGAACCGGTTGAGCGTGCCGCGCTCGACCTCCTCGATCATGCCCATGCCCGCCCACATGTTGCCGGACATGGCGTTCATCGCGACCAGCCCGGGGACCAGGTAGTCCAGGTAGGTGCCGTGGTAGGCGAAGCCGGGGATGTCGATGATCCGGCGGAACAGCTGGCCGAACAGGAACAGCCAGATGACCGGCTGAACGACGCTGAACGCCAGCACCCAGGGCTGCCTGACCAGGGCGTGGATCTTCCGCCCGGTCAGGTACCAGGTGTGAGCCAGGGCGGTGCGGAAGGGAACGGTGCCAGATGACGCCGCGGCGGACCCGACGGTGCCGGACGGCCTGGTGTCGAGGTGCATGGTCGTCATCGCTTGCTCGCCTCCGCGGTCTGGAGCGCTCCGGTGTTCTCGCCGCGGTCCGCGCTCTGCGACTCGCGGTAGCGGCGGCCGGTGTGCCGCAGGTACACGTCGTCGAGTGACGGCCGGGCCACGGCCACCGAGACGGCGCTGATCCCGGCCCGCTGCAGCGCGCCCAGCACCACCGGGACGGCGGCCGCGCCGTCGTCGC
>JBAPYC010001230.1:0-13420 GCA_049284535.1 Streptosporangiaceae bacterium | reverse complement strand
GGCCTCGCGGGCGGCCGAGCGCACCGTGGCTCGGACCGGCTGCCCACCGCGCAGCAGCGCGGCGACCCGCTCGCTTCCCACATAGCCGGATCCGCCGGTGACCAGAGCCTGGCTCATCGTCCTACCTCCATCTTCATGTCCATGCCGCCGAGGGCGGCATGGACTCGCTGCTGTTCCTGCGCCTCCGCGGCGGCGTCGCCGCGAGCGCGGGCGTCCCACAGCGCCGCCTTGGCGCGCAGGTAGCCCAGCCGGGCGTGCTGGGCGGCGATCTCGGCTTCGATGCGCTCGGCATGGCGCAGCAGCAGATCGCGCTGCTCGGCCGCTGCCGCGTGCCCGCGGGTGCGGTTGGCCTGGTAGGTGCGCATGTCCTCGATGCCCACGCCGACCGCGCGCATGCACGCCAGCGCCAGGAGCACGTCGAGATCCTCGTCGCGGTACCGGCGGTGCCCACTCCTGGCGTCACGGTCAACCGGGCCGACCAGCCCGATCTCCTCGTAATAGCGCAGCGTCGGCTCGCTCAGCCCGCTGCGCCGGGACACTTCCTGGATGGTGAGAGCTGCCATGTGGCCAGGAAAACATACTTCAAGCGCTTGAAGTCAAACGCGGCGATCATCGGTACCGGTCCCTGCATCTTCCTGGTCAGGAAGGTGATGCCGGCTCAGTCGCGACCAGCACCTTGATCTCTCGTCTTCCCACCCAGCTCGCGCCCGCCTCCGCGACGCCCCCACCTCAGCCGCTCCGTAGCGCCTCACCCCAGCCTGCCCCGCTACGGCCGCCGCCCTGGCGACCGGAGCCCGCCCGGAATTTCGATGAATGCGGCGTTCTAATGAATAGTTTCCGCAGAGATCCGCATTCGTCGAAAACGTGCGCACCAAGCGATCCGAACCTCTGCCCCCTCGCCTCGCACATGAAAGCCGAGCCCCGCCCGTCAGTCCGGGACGTACTCGAGCCCGGCAAACCCGCCATAGCCCACATCGAGCGGGCTTGCTCGATCGCCTTGAAGCTCAGCCAGCCCGGCCTCGCCGAGCAGGTCGCCAGGCTGGCGGTCGACCCGGATGATCTCCTCTTTCAGCAGCGCGTAGACCTGCCAATCTAATCGAGAGGTCCAGTCAGGCCAGGAGTCAGGCACGCAGCATCTGGCGGCTGCTTACGGAGGGCCGTTCGGCCGGTTGTGTGCCTGGCGGAGGACCGGGGGCAGTATCGCTGACCGCGTCAGCCTGCCGCCCAGGGCCGGAGCTTGTCGGGGTTGCGTACGGCCCAGATGTGCGTGATCCGGTCACCTGCGAGCTCGAACGCGAACACCGCCACGGTCACGCCGCCGAGCTGAGCCACCAGGCCGGGCTGGCCGTTAACGGTCCGCTCCAGGAGCGTCAGACCGGGTGCCAGGCCGGTGACCTCGATGACATAGCGCGCGATCTGCTCGGCCCCTTCGATGGGGTCGAGCGCCGCGCTGACGACGCCGCCACCGTCGCCGATCGCCGTGGCGCCGGGATCGAGCAGACCGATGAGGGCGCCGATGTCCTTGGCTTCCCAGGCGTGCTTGAAATCCCTGACGACGGCCGCGCGCTGGGCGATGGGGGTGACGGGCGGCTGGGCTGCGCGGATGCGGCCGCGGGCTGAGGAGGCCAGCTGGCGGCATGCCGCGGGTGTGCGGCCGGTGATCTCGGCGACTTCGGGGAAGGGATAGCCGAACACGTCGTGCAGCACGAACGCGACGCGCTGGGCGGGGGTCATCGATTCGAGCACGACCAGGAACGCCATGCTGACCGACTCGTCCAGGGTGACCCGGTCGGCCGGGTCAGCGGCGGTGCCGCCCGTCCGCCCGCCGGTCCACTCGCCGGGTTCGGGCAGCGGCTCGGGGATCCATTCGCCCACGTAGCGCTCTCGCCGGACCCGGGCCGAGCCCAGCACGTCCAGGCACACGCGGCTGGCGACCGTGGTCAGCCAGGCGCCGGGAGACTTGATGGCGTCCTGCTGCTGCGGGGTCATGGCGTACCAGCGGGCATACGTCTCCTGAACGGCATCCTCGGCGTCCGCCAGGGAGCCCAGCAGCCGGTAGGCGAGGTTGATGAGCCGGCGCCGCTCGCTCATGATCGCGCTCAGGCCCGGGTCCGGCCGGCCCCGGCCTGAGTCAGCAGCGTCTGGCCCGGATTGGGTCGTCATGGTCCCGGCGCCCTTCCTGTCCGCATCTGGCCTTACCCAGTCCGACGAGATATCGCACCGGAGTGTGAGGCTGACGCGCCGCCTTTCGTCCCGGCCGCCTGACATCCCGGCGGCCTGACATCCGGGCGGCCTGACATCCGGGTGGCCTGTGCCGTCGTACTGGCTGAGACGAACCATCAGGGAGGCAATCATGGGAGCACCATCAGGACAGATGACCGCACCGGCGGTGCGGGAGCTGCTCGCGGACGGGCCCCTGGCCGGGGACTGGGGCCTGGATCTGGGCAGGTCCAGCATCCGGCTGAAGACCAGGGTCATGGGCCTGGTCCCGGTGAACGGCGCGTTCCGCAGGTTCAGCGGGGTGGGCATCATCTGGCCGGACGGCAGGGTCGGTGGCACCCTCACGGTGGCCGCGGCGTCCATCGACACCGGGAACGGCCGGCGCGACAAGCACCTGCGCTCGGCCGACTTCCTCGATGCCGGCAACCATCCGGACATCATCTTCACCCTGGACGGTCACTGGCCATCCGGTCCCGGTGTCGCGGTGACCGGCACGCTGACCGTACGCGGCCAGACCCGGCCCCTGTCCTTCGATGTCGCGGCGTCCCTGCCGGGCAACGACGAGATCTGCCTGGACGCCGAGGTCCGCGTCAACCGGGCCGACTTCGGCCTCAGCTGGAACCCGCTGGGCCTGACCTCGGTACACAACACCCTCACCATCCACGCCACCTTCACCCGGGAGGAAATCCGGTGAGCGACTTCCAGGCCATCGCTGACCGCGTCGAGATCGAGGCGCTGCGCGGCGAGTTCGCCGATGCGGTCATGACCCATGACTACGACCGGCTGGCGTCGCTGTTCACCCGCGACGGCGCGGTGCGGATCCCCCACATCGGCGCCGAGGCCGTCAGCCGGGAGGAGATCCGTGCCGGGATCGAGCGGCTGCAGGGTCTGCTGGACTGCTTCGTGCAGACCACGCATCCGGGCGCGATCCGGCTCGACGGCGACGCCGCGTCCGGCCGTGCCTACCTCTGCGAGCTGGGCCGCTTCCGCGACGGCGGCTCGGAGCTGAACTACGGGGTGTACCACGACCGCTACCGGCGCACCGCGGGCGGGTGGAAGTTCACCGAGCGCGTCTACGAGGTCAGGTACCTCGACCGCAGTCCGCTAGGCGGTTCGGCGGCCCACGCAGCGGGGCGGGCCCCCGGGCGCGTTTGCTGACGACGCCGCTGGGCAGCCGGAGCGCCTAAGACGGGAAGGAGATGAACCGGGGTGACGGAACGGAGCCGCGAGGCCATCGCATTCCTCACGACGATCGATCAGACCGCGCCCCAGGCTGTGAGCGCCTGTGACGGCTGGACGACACACGAGATCGCCGCCCATGTCACCGGCATCGCGGTCGAGGTCATCCGGCATCTCGACCCATACCTGAACGGTGATCCTGTTCCGGAGACCAGGAGCTTCGAGGAACGTGAGGCCCCGTTGCAGGCGATTGAGCACTCGGCGCTGCTCCGGCGGCTGGACGCCGAGGAGACGCGGATGCGCCGGCTGGTCGACGACGTACTCAACAGTGAGCCGGATGCCGTCATCCCGTGGACCGGCCGGCACATGAAAGTCGCGAAGTTCATCCCGCACCTGCGCAACGAGCACGCCTTGCATCGCTGGGACATCGCCGGCGACGACGATGTGAGCAGCGAACTGCTCGGCGGCATGGAGCTGGTCGATCATTCGGTCGGCGAGCTCGGCGCGATCCTGCTGATTGCCGGCCGTGAGCACGACCCGGATCCCGAGGCCGACTTCCACGTGCGGTTGCGGGTACCCAGCCAGCCCGACCTGCGGGTCGTGGTGGAGGGCGGCACCGCGACCCTCGCCTGGGCCCAGGACGAAACCGACGAGCCCGCCGTGGAGATGGACGCCGGAGCACGCCAGCTGTTCATCTGGGGACGACGCCCCGATCATCGTGACCGGATGCGGAGTCAGCTGGCTCAGCCGCAGCTGGCCCGGCTTCAGGCTCTGCTGTCCGGTTACTGAAGGTAACTTACTGGAGCTAACGGAGAGGAGCGAGCTTGCTCAAGGCGGCTCTGAATGGCAGGCGCGCGGCGGGGATCCATCCGGCGCTGCCCACCACCGCCGAGGACCTGGCGGTGACGGCCGCAGCCTGTGTAGCTGCGGGAGCGGCAGCCATCCATATGCATCCGCGTGACAGCAGCGGGCGGGAATCCCTCGACACCGCCGTGATCGACGCGGCGGTACGGCACGTCCGGACGGCCGTGAGCGTGCCCATCGGGGTAAGCACGGGCGCGTGGATCGAGCCCGATCCCGAAAGCCGCGCGGCCGCGGTTGCCCGCTGGGATGAGCCAGATATGGCATCGGTGAACCTGAGCGAGATTGGCGCGAGGCCGGTAATGGAAGCGCTGCTGGGGCAGGGCATCGGCGTGGAAGCAGGCATCTGGAGTGTCAGCGACGTCCGCCGGCTGGCAGATACCGGCCTGCAGGACCGTGTGGTGCGGATCCTGGTCGAGATCATCAATCCGGCCGGGGATCCGGAAGCCGAGGCCCGGGCGATCGACGACGCCCTGGACCGGATCGGCGCCGCCGCGCCCCGCTTGCACCACGGCGAGGACGACTCGACCTGGCCGGTACTCCGCCAGGCTAAGCGGCTGGGACGCGATATCCGTATCGGGCTGGAGGACACCCTCACCCTCCCCGACGGATCAATGGCACCCTCCAACCGGGCGCTCGTCAGAGCCGCGCTGGCCGCCGGGTAGCGCCGGGTAGCGCCGGGCGCCGGACGCCGATAATGGCCGGACGAGGTACTGCCAGTCTTGGGCATCCCGGCTTACGATGAAGTCACGCACAGGCTCATGGGCGACGATCACGCTGAATAAGGACCCGGACGCCGTCCAGGGATGGCCCTGGTCAACAATCGCATCGGACCGGTATTTCTCCAGAGCGTGAGCATCCATGAGCGAGGAGCCGAGCATGCCTGATCTGCCGCTGGCTGGCCCCGGTGACATCATCCGGTTCGCGGCGCGCAAGCACGCCGCTAAGACGGCGCTCATCACCGCGGCTGCTCAGTTCACCTACGGCGAGCTTGACGAGATGTGCGCCCGGGCCGCCAGCGGCCTTCGCAGCCGCGGCGTGCGGCCCGGGCAGGTGGTGACCCTGTACGGGCCGAACAGCTGGCAGTGGGCCGTCGCCTACCATGCCATCTTGCGGGCGGGGGCGGTCGTCAACCCGATCAACGTCATGCTCACCCCGCCCGAAGTGGCCTACGTGCTCGCCGACTGCCAGGCCGTCGCCGTGCTCACCTCGGCCGACCACCTGCCCAAGCTCACCGAGCTCGCCGCGTCCCTGCCTGACGTCAGGTTCGTCCTGGGGCTGGACAGCGACGACGGCCTGGCCACGCTGTTCGGCGCGGAACCGCTGGCTGACGCGGAGCCGGCCGACCCGGCGGCGCTGTCCACGATCGGCTACACCTCAGGGACTACCGGGCACCCGAAGGGAGCCATGCAGTCCCAGCAGTCCGTCCTGCTCAACTGTGCCCTCACCGCGACGATGCACGGGCGCACCGCGGCCGACGTGGTCGTCACGGCGCTGCCGGCGCCGCACGTCTACGGCAATGTCGCGATCAACGGGACGTTCCTCGCCGGGGGAACCGTCGTGCTGATGGAGCGCTTCGCCCCTGATGAGGCACTCGCCCTGATCACGCGGCACCGCGCGACGATGTTCGAGGGTGTCCCGGCCATGTACGCGATGCTGCTGGCCTCGCCGGCCCTGCCCGGCGCCGACCTGACGTCACTGCGGGTCTGCACGGTCGGCGGGCAGACCATCTCCAGCGCCACGATCAGCGCCTGGCAGGAGCGCAGCGGAGCACCCCTGATCGAGCTGTGGGGCATGACCGAGATCGCTGGCGTCGGCACGACCCACGCCCTGTACGCGCCGCCCGTGCCCGGGTCCATCGGGGTCGCACTGCCTGGCGTCGGGGTCCGGGTCGCCGATCTGACCGACGTCACCCGCGACGCACCGCCTGGCGTTCCCGGCGAGCTCATGGTGCGCGGGCCGATCGTCATGATGGGGTATTTCGGCAACCCCGAGGAGACCGCCGCCACGATCGAGCCGGACGGCTGGCTGCACACCGGCGACATCGCCTACGCCGACGAAACCGGTCACTTCTTCGTCATCGACCGCCGCAAGGACCTGATCATCACCGCGGGCTACAACGTCTACCCGGCCGAGATCGAGCGGGTCCTGGCGGGCCACCCCGCGGTCGCGATGGTCGCGGTCGGCCCGGTGAAGGACGAGATCAAAGGCGAGCTGGCCTGTGCCTACGTCGTCCGCCGCGAGGGCGCCGAGGTCACCGAGGCGGAGCTCATCGACTACACCCGGGACCGCCTGGCCGCCTACAAGCGGCCGCGCCAGGTGGTCTTCCTGTCCTCGCTGCCGGCCACCTCGACCGGCAAGATCATGCGCCGCAAGCTGGCCGACGCGCGTCCGGCACAGACCTGAGGCGGCTATCTGGCTACGACCCAGCGTCGCCTTCTGACTCAGCGCTAACCTAGCGGATGTCCCCGAGCCAGGAGGAGGCGCAAGGGCATGACCCTCAAGCTGCCGGATGTCAGTGAGTTCCAGGCACCGTCGAGCGGCAACGCCCCCAACTGGGCGGGGATCAAGTCCCAGAATGGCGGGGCAGCGATCATCCGGGTCGGGTACGGCGACGCCCACCTTGACGGCATGCTCGTGTCGAACCGCGCGAAGATCAAGTCGCTCAAGTTCGGCTTCTGCGGTCTGTATCAGTACCTGGTGGCCAGTCAGGATGCAGCCTCCCAGGCCAGGGCATTCATCAACTGGATTGGCCCGGATCTGAACGAGGGCGAGATTCCCATCCTCGACCTGGAAGAGGGATCGGGAAACCAGTCTGCCCGGGCCAACCAGTGGTTCGGCATCATCGACGCCGAGTACCACCTCACCGCCTTGCCGCTCGGCCAGCGTTCGTGGCTGTACAGCGACCAGAGCTTCGCCGTCAGCGCGGGGCTCTCGCCGATCTTCAACTCGGCCCGCCGTACCTGGGTAGCGGCGTACCAAGCCTCGGCCGCCGGACTGCTGCCGCACACCCTGTGGCAGAGCACCAACGGCGAGGTCGGCGCGAACAGGACGGACTGGAGCGGCTGCGGTTTCTGCGATACGTCTATTTACGGTGGCACTCTGGCCAGCCTGTCCGCCCTGGGCTGGCACCCCCCGGCCAAACAGAGCCCGTCCCTTCCGGAGGAAGAAGATATGCAGATCCAGAACGACAGAAAGTTCGGTGCCGTTGCCTTCGGGAATGGCCAGTACACCTGGATCTCCTTCTTCTGCGACCCCGGCGCCGAAGGCAAGCCCCCGAACAAGCTGCGGGTGGCCCCGTTCTCCGGTGACATGCACGAGTTCACCGGCATCACCACCGTGACCATCGGCCCGACCACGGAGAAGGTCACCGTCTCCCTGCCGAAAGGCTGCAGCGGCATCTCCTTCCAGCGGCAGGACGAGGAGACCAACTGGGCGACGATCGCCTACAACCTGGGCGGATGACCGTGCCCGGTGATGCCGGCTAGCGGCCTGCCTGGCTGCGGGCCGGCATCACCGGCTTGGGGCTGTCGCCGGGCCTGAGCACCTCGCCGAGCCAGTCGAAGGCGCAGGAGTGGAACAGGGTGCGAGCGCCGCTCTCGCAGTGCTGGCCGGCGCCGTCCGCGGACTGGAACCGGACATACTTCTTGTCGCAGGCGAGCGCGTCATACAGCTTCTGGGCGTCGGTGCTGAGGTCGTCGTCTTCGGCCGAGCAGACGAACGTCGGGCACTGGATCAGGTGCTCGATGCCCTGCAGCGAGTACTGCGGGGCCATCCGGAAGTACGCCAGCGGGTCGCTCAGGCCGTGGACCATGAGGTTGCGCCGCAGCGCCCACCCCGCGGTCGGCTTCTTCATCACGACGCGCACCAGGCGGTCCAGCAGCCTCAGCAGGGCCGGGTTGCCGTCCGGGAGCTGCCTGGCGAGGAAACCGGGCAGACGGCGGACGGTCGCGCCGAAGAGGTCGTAGGGGCCGCAGTCGGAGATGCACGCGGCCAGGCGGTGCTCTGCCGTGGCGGCGCGGGGCGCGAGGTAGCCGCCGAAGCTGAGCCCGATCAGCGCGATCCGAGCCGGATCGACATCCGGCCGGCTCAGCAGGTAGTCGACCACCGGGGAAATGACGTTCTCCCAGTCGGGACGGAACGGCACCCCGCGGTCGATGATCATCGACCCCTGCCCGGGCCCCTCGAACGCCAGCACGTTGTAGCCGCGTTCGAGGGCCGCGGCACCGTTGGTGAAGTACAGCTCTTCCGCCGTGCCGTCATATCCGTTGGTCAGGATCACCGTCGCGCGCGCGGCCTGGTCCGTGGCGGCGCGGAAGAAGTAGGCCGGCAGGAACGAACCCTCGTACGGGATCTGCACGATCTCCGGCGGAACGTCCAGCAGTGCCGCACCACGGCGGAAGCTCTCCACCTCCCGCCGGTGAGCCTCGGCCAGCCGCGGATCGGCCGGCGCCCCCAGCGCGAACAGCCACGCGGTGCGGAAGTAATTGGCGGCGCGGAAGAACCCGCTCCGGGCGCTCGCGGTCTCGCCCGCCGCCGCGCTCGCCTCCGCCTGCCCGGCTATCCGGGCGGCCGTCGCGGCCCAGACGTCGTGCCAGGAATCCAGGTTCGTCCCGGTGATCCGCCCGGCCGCGGCCAGGCACTCGCCGGCGTCGGCGCCGCCGTACGGGGCATAGCCGATCGCGCGCAGCAGCTGCGCCTGGAACAGCTCGTCTTTCATCAGTTTCGCCGCCACCGGATGCCCCTCAACCTAGATATACGTGCGTTTAGTAACGAGTACAACCATAGATCTTCAATAAACGGATGTAAAGTCAGTACGTGGCAACCTCGGTACGTACCCGGAACCCGCGCGGCAGCGGCGGGCAGCTGGCTGACGAGATAGTCGCCGCCGCCATCGCCCTGGTCGACGAATCGGCCGACCCGGCCGCTCTCACCCTGCGGGGCATCGCCCGGCGGGCGGGCATCACCGCGCCAGCGATCTATGCGCACTTCCCCGATCTGGCGGCGGTCATCGCCGGCCTGCTGGCCGCGAGCTTCGAAGAACTACGCGACGCCGTCCGGGCCGCGGCCGAGGGCCAGGACGCTCCCGTGGCCGCGCTCGTCGCCGCCGGCCGCGCTTACGTGGAATTCGGCTGGCGCCACCCCGCGCGCTACCGGCTCATGTTCGCCGCGGACGGGTACGCTCCCGACGCCGTAGCCACCTTCACACTCATCGAAGCGGCGATCACCAGCTGCGTCCGGGCCGGCGCGAGCGACAGCGACGACCCCCACGCCGACACCTGGCTCCTGTGGGCTGCCCTGCACGGCGTGGCCACCCTGGAAAAGCCGGCCAGGCCGGATTACCTCCGCCTCGGCCCCCTGGACCGCCCGGCCATGCTCGAAACGCTCACCCGCAGAATCGCGCGCCTGCGCTGAGCTTTCCCTGCGCTGGGCACGTGCCCCCGCAGGGCGGACCGGACAACGAGAGGGTGGTTAGGCACAAGGCGGGGCGGCCGCTGGCTTACCTGGCCTGCCGCAATAACCCGGAGCCGAAGACGAACTGCCCGATGATCGCGGCGAGCTCAAGCGGCGTGTCGCCCTGCAGGCTGTGGCCGGCTTCGGCGACGTGTTCAACCTGGGCGGAAGGCAGGCGGGCCAGCAGTTCCCGCTCGTCGTCATCGTCCAGCACCGAGTCCGGCCGCATGCCCCGGGCCAGCAGCACCGGCACGGTGACCGCCGACAGCGCGTCCCACAGCTGCGGGTAGACCACCTCCTGTGCGGCGGCGGCCTGGGTGGCGCTGGCCGCCCCGGGACGGCGGTGCCGGGCCCAGCGCCACACCCAGGTGCCGTCGGGCCGCTGTTCGGCGTTGTGCAAGATGCCCCGCCGCAGCGAGGACCGGGACCGGCTCGGGTTGAATCTGGCCGTCCGCTCCAGCAGCTCGTCCAGGCTGGCGAAGCTGGCCGGCCCGTTGACGAAATCGGTGATGTGCCGGGCCCGCTGGGTCTTGATCCCGGGCAGCACATCGACCAGGACGAGCTTGCGGACCAGTTCCGGCGCCTCGGCGGCCAGCGCGATCGCGGTGAGGCCACCGAGAGACATGCCGATCACCGCTCTGGCGGCCGGCGCGAGCTGGCGGATGGCCGCCGCGACGTCGGCCGCGTTGCCGTGCGGGTCCAGCTGACCTTCCGGGCGGTCCCCGGGGCCATCGGAGTGGCCGTGCCCGGGGAGGTCGATGGCCACCAGGGGACGGTCCAGGGCCATCGCGACCGTGTCCCAGGTGTGGGCGTTCTGGGAGCCGCCGTGCAGCAGGACCAGTTCGGCGTCCGCCTCCTGCCATACCAGCGCGCTCAGCCGCCGGCCGTCGGCTACCTCGGCAAACGCCCGCCGCACAGCCGGGGGACGGTCAAAGGGCAGGCCATACTCGGCGGCGTTCTCTGCGAACAGCCCGAACTCGTCGTAGCTGACCCGGCCGGTCACGGCTGCTCCTGCTCGCTGCGGGCGACGTCACTAGGGTCGCGGAGATCCACGGACTCAGTATGGCCGGCCGGCCGCGCAGGGTACCTGTTGGCTATCTTTTCAACCCGATTAGTTGACAAAGATAGGATCGGGGCCGTGAGCATGATCGGATCGCCGCGCCAGCCGCCGGTGCCGGGCCAGCCGCCGATCCGGATCGGCGTCATCGGAGCCACCCCGGGGAGGGGCTGGGGAACCGCCGCCCACCTTCCCGCGCTGCGGGCGCTCGGGGAATTCCAGGTCACCGCCGTGTCCACCACGCGGCTGGACACGGCCCGGGCCACGGCGGAGGCCTTCGGGGTCCCGCTGGCCTTCGCAAACGACGCCGAGCTGGTGTCCAGCCCCGAGGTGGAGGCCGTGGCGGTCACGGTCAAGGTTCCCGATCACGACCAGCTGATCCGGGCTGCCCTGGCGGCGGGCAAGCACGTGTTCTCGGAATGGCCGCTCGGGGTCGACCTTGGCCAGGCGGCCGCGCTGGCCGAGCTGGCCCAGGCGAGCGGCGTCCGGCACATCGTCGGGCTGCAGGGATACCAGGCGCCCGGGGCGCTGTACGTCCGGGAGCTGATCGAGAACGGCGCCATCGGGCAGCCGCTGACGGTCAGCGTGGTGTCGGCCGGGGGCCCGGCGGGACGCCGGATCCCGCAGGCCAACGTCTACGCCACTGATGTGAAGGCCGGGGCCACAGTGCTCAGCATCTCCGGCGGCCACATCCTGGCCACCCTGGCCCGGGCGGTCGGGGAGTTCCGCCAGGTGTCCGGCGTCGTGGCCCTGGTCAGCAAGGAGACCACCGTGATCGAGACCGGGCAGGTCGTGCCGGTGACCGCGCCGGATCAGGTCGTCCTGGCCGGGCGGCTCCAGGGCGGCGCGGCGGCCTCCGTCGCGGTGCAGGGCGGATCGGCGGGTACCCCAGGCTTCGAGCTGCGCGTGGTGGGCACCGAGGCCACCCTGGTGGTCCGGCCGGCTACGCCCGGGGGCATCCACATCACCGACTGGGCCATCTCGGTCAGCAAGCCCGACGGCTCGGTCGCGGACCGGCCGGTGCCGGCCCGCTTCAGCCAGATACCGGAGGCGGTGCCCGCCGGGCCGCCGCGGAACGTCGCCGTGCTATACCGCGAGTTCGCCCGGGCGATCAGGGGCGGCCAGCCGGCCGTGCCAGACTTCGCCACCGCCGTCAGGTTCCACCGGCTGCTGGAGAACATCCAGCGCGCCTCGGACACCGGGGTCCGCCAGGAAGCGGTCGGCTAGGCGGCTCATGAGTGAGGAGCGATGAGCGATCCCGGCATACTGCCGATCATCGAATGCGGCCATCCGGTCCTGCGCCACCCGGCTGAGCCGGTCAGCCCGTCGGATCTGCGCACCAGCGAGCTGCAGCAGCTCATCGCCTCGATGCGGGCCACCATGGAGGCCGCGCCGGGCGTCGGCCTGGCCGCGCCCCAGGTCGGCGTGCCGATCCAGCTCGCGGTGCTGCAGGTGGCCCGGAGCGCTGGGGTCAGCTGACCGAGGACGAGCGGGCGGCCAGGGAACGGAACGGCCTGCCGTTCACCGTCCTGGTCAATCCCGTGCTCCGGCCCGCCGGCGACAGCGATTACGCCAGCTTCTACGAAGGGTGCCTTGAGCGTTCCCGGGCTCACCGGGGTGGTGGCCCGCCACCGCGCCGTGCACGTCAAGGCGCTGGACGAGCACGGCCAGCCCACCGACGAGGTGTTCTCGGGGTGGGCGGCCCGTATCGTCCAGCACGAGGCCGACCACCTCGGCGGCCGCCTGTACCTGGACCGGGTCCAGACGAGATCGCTGTCCACCACCGGCAACTACGCTGACCTGTGGGCCGGGCGGCCGCTGCAAGACGCGGCCGGCGCCCTCGGGTTCGCGCTGGGCTAGAGATCATCTCCCGAGGCAGCCGGGGCTGGGCCGGGGCACGGGGGCGGGCACCAGGCCGTTCGGCCGGAAGATCTTTTTCCCGAACGAGCTGGGTATCACGGCCGGCTCAGTAGTGAATGACGCCTGGCGTTCCCCCGCCGCAGGCGATCGACTCGCCGTTGATCGAGACCGACAGGGGCGACGCCAGGAAGACGATCACCGCGGCGACCTCGCTGGCGTCGATGAGCGTGCCGGTGAGGGTGCGGCCGGCCATCCGCCGCTCGATCTCGGCGGGCTCGACGCCAGCCGCCGCCGCCTGGGCCGCGATAACGCCCGGCGTCGCCTCGGTGCGGGTCAGTCCCGGATGGACGCAGTTCACGTTGACGCCACCCGGGCCCAGTTCATCAGCCAGGTTCTTGGTCATCGCCGACACGGCCACGTTGCGGATGGATCCGATGACCGACCCGGTGCTGCGGGCGGCCAGGCCGCTGACGCTGATGATCCGGCCCCAGCCAGCCGCGATCATGCCCGGCGCCAGTGCCTGGGCGCACCGCAGGTAACCCATCACCTTGACGTTCACATCGGACCAGAACGCCTCGCCGGTGATCTCGGGCAGGGACAGCGGCGGCGCCTGCCCGGCTGGCCGCGCGGCGCAGTTGACCAGGATGTCGACGCCGCCGAGCCGCTCCTGCGCGGCCACGGCCAGCTGCCGCACCGAGGCGTCGTCGCCGGTGTCGACGGCGAAGGCGGGCACGGCCCGGCCTGCGGCCTGTTCCAGACTGGCGGCCGCCTGGTCCAGCCGGGCCGGGT
>JBAPYC010001229.1:0-2559 GCA_049284535.1 Streptosporangiaceae bacterium | reverse complement strand
CCACGGGGTGGCCCGCGGCCGCCTGCGGCCGCTGCCGTCACCAGCCTCCGGTGCGCCTGCCGCCAGCGTGATCGCCGCAACTGCGGCGACGGCCGCGCGCCTCGGCCAGGACGCGCCGGTCCTGCTGGCCAGCTTCGGCTCCGGAACCAGCGGGGTCCAGATCCGCGCCTCGTACCCGGGCGGGGCAGCCGCCTATCAGGCCGCGCTGCGGTCCGACCTGGCCGCCCGCCGGGCCGCCGGGACCCAGCTGCTGCACAGCGGGCGCATCCAGGCCTCGGCCCCGGGAACCGCGCAGCTCCGGGCCGGCCAGGTGGACTCGCGGGTGCTGACCATGCTTGCGTTGCTGGCCTCGCAGCGTTCCTGGCGGGTGGTCACCTTCGGCGGCGCGTCCCCCGGAGTGCCGTCCGCTGCGGCACCGTTTCGGCAGGTCGTCCTCGTCAGCGCCGGCGGCCAGGGCGGTTCGGCCGGGCTGGCCGGGGCGCTTGCGCTGGTGCGCGGCCAGCACAGCGCCTACGGGGCCGCTCAGGCCAGCACGGTCCGGCCGGCCGGCCTCCAGACCGGGCTGCGTATCGACTTCGCCGCGCCGAGCCCGCTTGGGCTGCTGGCGGGGGCGTCCGGGTGAAAGGAAATCACGATGAGGCTCGGTAAGCGTCTCGTCCTGCTCACCGCGGCTGTCCTCGCGCTCGCCATGGCGATGGCCGCGGCGCCCTCCGCGGCCCGGGCCGGCACCAGACCCGCGGTCGGGGACCAGGGGAACATTGGCTGGGTGCGGTACGCCAACCTGTTCCAGGGGACCCAGCAGGACGTGTACCTGTACCCGTTCGGCGACCCGCAGCATCCGACCGTGCTCAGCCACCAGAGCTACGGCGGGGTGTCCAGCTACATGCCGCTTGGGGCCGGCCAGTACACGGTGGCGGTGCGCCCGGCCGGCGCCGCGGCCTCCAGCCCGGCGTCGATCTCCACCAGCTTCATGATCGGCGCCGGGATCAACTACACCGTGGCCAGCATCAAATCCGGGTCCGGGCAGAAGCTGCGGGTGCTGCAGGACCAGATGGCCGGGACCAAGGGCGAGGCGCTGGTCCGGGTCATCCAGGCCTCGGCCAAGGAGTCCGGAGTCACCGTCGGCATCGGAGCGGACACGCTGGCCCGTGACCTGGCCTCCGGCTCGGTCACGGGCTACCAGGCCGTCCGGCCGGGCACGCCCACCGTCACGTTCAGCGCATCGGGCGGGCACGCGTCCATGCCGGTCAGCCTGCCGTCTGGCTCGGTGCACACCATCGTCGTGCTCGACGGGGCGTCCGGTCTGAAGATCGACAACCTGACCGACGCGGCCGGCAGCAAGGACACCCCCCAGGGCGGCGCGGCCACCGGTTTTGGCGGGACCGTGCCTCCGCCCGGGCCCGCCCTGGCGCCCTGGCTGGCCACGCTGGCCGCGGGGCTGCTGCTGGCCGCGGGCGGGGTTCTCGGCCTGCGCCGCTCCCGCCGTGCCATCGCCGAGGGGTAACAGGGCGCCGAAGGGTAACAGGGGCCGGGGACAGCGAGGGCGCTCGGCGCCGCTGCGACGGCACGCACCCCGCCCGTTCGGCCTTAAAGATGTTCTGGTCTGAACGGGCGGCCTGCACGCTCCAGCCGCAGGCTGATGAAGCGGCGTTCGGCGGGCGAGGGCTCCAGTTCCAGCGCGGCGCGGTAGGCCTCGGCGGCCTCGCCGGCCCGGCCCATCCGGCGCAGCAGGTCGGCCCGGGCCATGTGGATCCGTGGCCAGGTCGCCAGCTGCGGGTGGCCGGCCAGCACATCCAGGATGGTCAGGCCGGCCGCCGGGCCCTCGGCCATGGCCACCGCGACGGCTCGGTTGGCCTCGGTGACCGGGCTCGGGTCCCACCGCATCAGCTCGCCATAGAGCACCGAGATCTGCCGCCAGTCGGTGGCGGCCGCGGTGGCCGCGGTCGAGTGACAGGCGGCAACAGCGGCCTGCAGCTGATACCGGCCGGCCGACCCCAGCCGCAGCGCCCGGACCAGCAGGTCTTCACCCTCGGCGATCATGGCCTGGTCCCAGCGGGTCCGGTCCTGGTCCTCGAGCAGCACCAGGTCGCCGGCCGGGTCGGTGCGGGCGGCCCGGCGGGCATCGGTCAGCAGCAGCAGGGCCAGCAGCCCGAGTACCTCCGGATCTCGCGGCCGCCGGGCCACCAGGCCCCGGGCCAGGTTGACCGCGGCCACGCACAGGTCGGGCCGGATCAGGTCCTCGCCCGCGGCGGCCTGGTGACCCGCGGTGAAGATGAGGTAGACCACTTCCAGCACGTCGGCCGTCCGGGCCTCCAGCGCGTCGCCGTGCGGCATGGCCAGGGCCAGGCCGGAGTCCCGGATCTTGTCCCGGGCCCGGGTCAGGCGCTTGGCCATGGTGGCTTCGGGGATCAGGAACGCGGCCGCAATCTCCGCCGCGCTCAGGCCGCCGGCCGCGCGCAGGGTCAGGGCGATCCGCGCCTCGCGGCTGAGCGCGGGGTGGCAGCACAGGTAGATCAGCCACAGGTCCTCGTCGGCCGACCGCGGCGGCCCGGGCCCCGG
>JBAPYC010001228.1:0-20454 GCA_049284535.1 Streptosporangiaceae bacterium | reverse complement strand
TCGACGACGTCCTGGCTGCGTGGCGCTGGCTCCGCACCGACCAGGGCCTGAGCGCAAGCTCAATAGCGGTGGCCGGCGCCTCAGCCGGCGGAGGGCTCGCCGTCGCCCTGCTCGTGGCCACGCGTGACGCCGGGGAGGCATTGCCCGCGGCCGCCGCACTGATGTCCCCGACGGTGGATCTGACCAGCTCGGGGGCCTCGATGACCGAGCGCGCCGAGCAGGATCCAATCTCCACCCCCGCCATGCTCCGTCAGTTCGCCGCCGACTACCTGGCCGGGGCTGACCCTAAGACGCCCCTGGCGTCGCCGCTGTTCGCCTCACTGGCCGGGCTCCCGCCGCTGCTGGTACAGGTAGGCACGGCCGACCTGCTGCTCAGCGATTCCGAACGCCTGGCCGCAGCAGCAGCCGAAGCAGGGGTCGACGTCACCCTGGAGATCGGCGAGGGGCTGCCGCACGTCTACCAGCTCATGCTCGGCACCCCCGAGGCCGCCGAGGCCACCGAGCGAACCGGGAAGTTCCTGCGGACCCGGGTTCCCTAACCAGACGGCGGAGATCGTGCTAGTAGCGCGATTTCCGGGTTGTGACGATCCTGTGTTTGCGCAAGGACTCGAGCCATTCCTGCCCGCTGAGCAGTCGCGTGGTCTTGGCCGACTTGACATCGCCTTCGGCGGCAACTGCCATCGCGACGCTGGCAGCGGTCATGTCATCGGGTGCCTCGTACACGACGAGCACGTCATACTCGCCAAACGGAAATCCGGCTACCACGATCGTGGCTCCCAGGTCCTCCAGCGCCTGCCCGATCGCTTCCGCCGGGTCTTGCGGATCCTTCAGCTGAGCCGCCATCGACTTTGCGGTATAGGAGGCCTGGTACATGAAGAGCGGCATCGAGATTCCCCTCGGGCGGCAACAGGCGAAGGGATCACCTGCCAGTCCCCTGTGACTCCCGGCGGCTTCTGCCGGCACGGGCGAGGCAACGGGCTGGAGACCACTGCGGTCTAAAGATCGTAAACCCGCCCCAGACGGGCGCACCAGCCTCCGCTTCGCACCCCTGCCTCGTTACTGTGACATGCCAGCGCCCCGGCGGATTTTACAATCTCCGGCCGGGATCCGCTGGCGTACCCAGCTGTCAGGGCGTCGCTGCGAAGTGCGCCGTGAGCAGCGCCGCCACCTGGCCCGGGGCCTGCTCGGGCAGCCAGTGCGAGGCGCCGTCGAGTTCGGTGAAGCGATAGGGCCCGGTGACGTAGTGCCCGCACAGCTCGGCCGCGGCCCGGGAGACGAACCGATCGCGGTTACCCCAGGCGAACATCGTCGGCACCCGGATCGGCCCGGCCGGCTCGCGCAGGCTGAACGGCATGGCGCGGTACCAGTTGAGCGGGCCGCGCAGCGCCGCCGGGTCCCGGGCCCGGGCGGCGTAGCGGTCCGCGCTGGCCGGATCAAGCCCGGTGCGCACCAGGGTGTCGCGGAAGGCCTGGCCGCTACGCCGGCCGAGCACGCGCTCGGGCAGCCAGGGCAGCTGGCATGCGGCCATGTACCACGAGCGGGCCGCCTGGCTGCCGGTGATCAGTGCCCGGGCAAAGGCCTGCGGGTGGGGAACGGACAGCGCGGCCAGCGAGGTCACCCGCCCTGGATAGCGGCCGGCCACGTACCAGGCCAGGGCGGCACCCCAGTCGTGCCCGGCGAGGTGGAACCTTTCCGCTCCGGCCGCGTCGGCCAGGGCGAGCACATCCGCGGCCAGCTGGGAGTTCCGGTACGCGGCCCGGGTGGCCGGGCGGGCCCCTGGGGAGTAGCCGCGCAGGTCGGGCGCCAGGACCCGGTAACCGCTCCCGACGAGCGCGGACGTCACCGGGTCCCAGCAGCGCCGGTCCTGCGGAAAGCCATGCAAGAGGATGGCGACGCCTGCCGGGCTGTCAGCGCCATCCGCGGCGGTGTCGGTGACCTCAAAGCTGAACGCCGCGCTGGTAAAGCGCTCCATGCCGCCATCTTTCCTCCCACGGAGATGGCGAACTCGGCCGGCCTGACCTGCCGCGGCCGGCCTCACTCGGATATCTTCGAGATCAGGAGGTGGCATGCGGATAGGTGTGGTCTTCCCGCAGACCGAACTAGGCGGCGACGTCGGCGCGGTACGCGCCTACGCCCAGCGGGCCGAGGAACTCGGGTTTACCCACGTGCTGGCCTACGACCACGTGGTGGGCGCGGACCCAGCGGTGCACACCGGCTGGGACCGCCCCTATGACGTGCACACCACGTTTCACGAGCCGATGGTCCTGTACGGCTACCTGGCCGCGGTGACCTCGATGGAACTGGTCACCGGGATCATTATCCTGCCGCAGCGGCAGACCGTGCTGGCCGCCAAGCAGGCGGCCGAGGTGGACCTGCTCAGCGGCGGGAAGTTCCGGCTGGGCGTGGGCATCGGCTGGAACCGGGTCGAGTACGAGGCCCTCGGCCAGGACTTCAGCACGCGCGGCAAGCGCCTGGAGGAGCAGATCACGTTGCTGCGCCGGCTGTGGACCGAACAGAGCGTGACGTTCAGCGGGACCTTCGATCAGGTCACCGGTGCGGGGCTGGCACCGATGCCGGTGCAGCGGCCGATCCCGGTGTGGATCGGCGCCCAGTCCCCGGCCGCCTACCGCCGCGCCGGGCGGCTCGCCGACGGCTGGTTCCCGCAGATGGATCCGGGCCCACAGCTCGACGAGGCCCGCCGGATGGTGGCGGAGGCGGCCGCGAAGGCCGGCCGCGACCCGGCCAGCCTCGGCATGGAAGGGCGCCTGAGCTGGCAGGAAGACCAGGACAAGCTGGCAGCAGCGATGCGGCAATGGCAGGATGCGGACGCCACGCACCTGTCGGTCAACACCATGGGCGCCGGCCTGAAGACCGTCGATGACCACCTGGCTGCCCTGGCCACGGCGGCCGAGGCAGCTAAGACGATCAGCGGCTGAGACCATCCGGTGGTTCCTGCAGTGGAGACATAGCTGTGCAGGTCTTCCTGGAAACCGAGAGGCTGGTACTCCGTCGCTTCACCACGGCCGATGTGGACAACCTGGCTGGCCTGGACGCCGATCCCGACGTCATGCGTTTTGTCAGCGGGGGCATAGCGACGTCCCGCGATGAGATCGAGAACGAGTTCCTGCCGGCGTTCCTGGGCTATTACCAGCGTTATGAGCAATACGGGTTCTGGGCGGCGATCGAGAGGTCCACCGGGGATTTCCTGGGATGGTTCCACTTCCGGCCGCAGGAGGGAACCGCCCCGGGCCAGGTCGAGCTCGGTTACCGGCTCCGCACGTCAGCCTGGGGCAAGGGGTACGCCACCGAAGGGTCGCGAGCGCTGATCCGCAAAGGCTTCACCGAGTCCGGTGTGCAGCGCGTGACCGCCGAGGCGGCGGCCGCGAACCGGGCCTCCCGGCGCGTGATGGACAAGGCAGGCCTGACGCTGGTACGGACCTTCCGCCGGCGCTGGCCCGGCGCGACCAGCGGCGATGAGATAGAAGTCGTCGAGTATGCGCTGAACAAGGCCGACTGGGAGCAGCAGGACCAGGGCCGCCCCAGCGCTGCCTCGCGGCAGTAGCATCCGCAGCCAAGCCACCCGGCCCCGGAAACAAGGCATGGCGATCCGGCTGCCAGTCAGCTCAAGGGAGGAGGTGATGGATGCCGGGGCTGATAGATGGGCAGTTCCGAGCCGTCCGGCAGGCGGATCGCAGCGAGGAGTCCCCATCCCTGGTCAGAGATCTCCTGCGCCACTTCGACTCCCTTATCACCTAGCTCGGTCAGCGTGGCCTGGATGTCATCACACATCAGGTAGAGCTCGTGACGGCTTTCCCCGTCAGTGGGATGGACAGCAAGCTCGGCCGGAGGCACAGCGAAAATGAGCCACCCTCCGCCTGCGTCCACCGACGGCATGCGAAGGACATCTGCGAAGAATGCCCGGACCTTCTCAGCTTCCGGCGAAAACACGATCGCATGCAGCCCGGTGATCACATCGTCATCCTAGCCAAGGAGCCGACGGCAGGCCCCGAGCCGATCAGGAATCGAGAAGCGTCACGGTGTGGCCCGGCCTAGCCTTTCGGAAGGGCGGCATGACACCGCGCCCCTGAGCGCCAGGAAAGGAAACCTGAGAAATGCCCGCGAAGAACGCCCAGACCGAATCCGGTGGCTTCAGCGCCGAGGAACGTGCCGCGATGAAACAGCGCGCCGCCGAGTTGCGTGCCGAGGGCAAGAAGGGCGCCAAGCAGGCCGACGGCCTGCAAGCGGTCCTCGACAGCATCGCGGAGATGGCACCGGAGGATCGTGCGCTAGCAGAGCGCGTTCATGTGACGGTGACCGCGACCGCGCCCGGGTTGTCGCCGAAGACCTGGTACGGGATGCCCGCTTACGCGGACGCGGACGGCAAGGTCGTCATCTTCTTCCAGAACGCGGGCAAGTTCAAGTACCGCTATTCGACCCTGGGCTTCCAGGAGGCGGCGAACCTCGACGACGGCGACATGTGGCCGGTGTCGTACGCGCTGAAGAAGTGGAGCCCCGCGGTGGAGAAGAAGGTCGCGGAGCTAGTGAAGGCCGCGATCTCCTGACCGGTGCCTGATTATTTGCTGCAGCAAGTAATCAGGTTCCCTGAAGAAAGCGTGCATGTTACTTCCGGGTAGATTACAGGTGCATTTCAGGCGAAGGCCAGGTTCGTCGGCCAGTATCTGACTGGCTCCCTCCGATGCCGTGCCGTCTGGGCCGCACCGGGAATGCGCCCGAGAGCGCCCCGCCGGATCCCCTTGCCCCCAAAAATCCGGCGGGGTGCCTCGCCATGGCCGCTGCGGGGCAGCAGGCCGAGGCTCCCCACCCGGAGAAACGAGTACGCATGACAACCGCCGACCTGCTGACGCTCATAGAGCGCATCGGCCGCGAGCCCACCTATGAACAGTTCCGGACCTGGGTCGTGGCCCAGTCAGTCCGTAACGCGCTGCAGACGTTCCACGGCGGCTGCGCGTTCGACCCGGACAACCCAGGCAGCGGGGAAGGATTCATCAGCGACGGGCAGATGCGCGCGCTGAACATCACCATCCGCCGTGCCGTGCATGAGGCGCTGCGCCAGGTGGACAAAGCCCGCAACGTCAAGGCCCAACCGTACCGCCGGACGCTGTACCCCGCCGAGCAGGAAGCGCTGGACTTCTGCGAGTTCCAGCTCGGGACGATCGGCGACTACATGGAGCCGCCCGGCTCGCCCGAGCTGGAGGATGCCTACAAGCTTTACGTCAGCGAGCCGGACATTAACCGGTAAGCGGATCCGCAGTCCGGCGGACTCGCGCCGGCGACGCCCGAATGCGCCGGTCATCTGGGTCAGGTCGCCCGTGCGGGAACTCCGCGCTCTTCACCGGTCACGGGGCGCTTCTGCGCTCAGGGTGAGTCGGCGCGAAATGCTGGGGGAACGCCAGGTTGCGGCACCGCTGATGGCGCCGTGCGCCGCACACGGGGCACTCAGACTGGCGCACCGCCGGTTCCAGCCGGGCCCGGGTGTCAGCGTTCAGCTTGCGGGGCTGCGGCGCGGCGGGAAGCTCCAGCGGCCGCCGCGATGCCAGCTCGGATACGAAACGCTCGTACTCGCCTTCGCACTCTTCGCACCGGCAGCCTCGCGTCCAGGCCAGCACTGTGCCGTGCGGCGGCGGCGCGGGCGGCAGATCGCCCCACGCGGTCATACATCCACGGTACGACAGCAATTTCTCCGGTTGGTACGACGAGATGACCCTCGCGGGATGGGGGTTCAGGCGAAACGAGGGGGCTGGCCGGTGGCTTCGAGTACAGACATCCACAGGTCGCCGTCCGGGTCGACCTGATTGCGGCTGCCGGTGGCCAGGGAGATGGGCAGGTGCACGAACCGGCCATGCCAGCGGCCGACCACCATCGCGGTGCGGCCGGCCATCGCGGCATGGACTGCGGCCTGGGCGAGCCGCAGGCAGAAAACGGCGTCGTAGGCGTTGGCCGGGACGCTGCGGATCGCGTAGCCGGGGTCGACGTAGCGCAGGCTGACTGGTGTCTCTGCGGCTGCGAAGTCACTGAGGATCCGCTCGCGCAGCAGGGCGCCCACGTCGGCGAGCCGGATGTTGCCAGACGCATCGCGGCCCGCGGCGGGGGCGGTCAGGTCCTGGCCAGCGCCTTCGGCTACGACGATGACGGCATGCCCGCGCTGCCGCATCCGGCGGCGAAGCCAGGCCAGGAACCCGTTCGGACCATCCAGGCTGACCGGGACCTCGGGTATCAGGACGCAGTCGGCGTCGTGGTTGGCCAGCGCCGCGTAGCAGGCGATGAATCCTGAATGCCGGCCCATCAGCTTGACCAGCCCGACCCCATACGGGGTTGAGCTGGCCTCGGTATGCGCGGCCTTGATGGAATCGGCGGCCCGGGCGAACGCGGTCTGGAAACCGAAGCTGTGATCGATGTAGGGCACATCGTTGTCGATCGTCTTCGGCACGCCGATCACCGACAGCACGACGCCGCGGCTCGATGCAGCGTCGGCGATCTCCTGAGCGCCCCGCAGCGTGCCGTCGCCGCCGATGACGAACAGCACCGAGATCCCCAGACGCGCCAGCGTCGCGACCACCTGGCCGGTGTCCTGGCCGCCGCGCGAGGTGCCCAGGATCGTCCCGCCGTGGTTATGAATGTCGGCGACCAGGGCCGGGGTCAGGCGCACCGGCTCGTCATCGCCAATCAGCCCCTGGTAGCCGTTGCGGAAACCGACAATGTCCGTGACGCCATAATTCTCCGCCAGCCCCAGCACCAGGCCGCGGATGACGTTGTTCAGGCCCGGGCACAGCCCCCCGCACGTCACGATGCCGACCCGGGTGCGGGCCGGGTCAAAGTAGATGTACTCCCGTGGGCCGCCCGGCTCCAGCGACGGCAGCTCGCTGGCAGCACAGTTCCGCGCGACCGCCATCGCGGCCGTATCGTCGAGCAGCACCCGATCGGACTCGTGCACGTAATGCTGAGAACTCGCCCGGCCGCGCAGCAGCCCCGCCATCGGCGAGACGACCACCGGCTCACCCAGGCGATCCACCATCAGGTCGGCGGCATCGATCAATAGCTGATTACCGGTACTCACCATGCACCCAGCATCGCGTGCTCAGGTTTCCGGCACGTTGACCGCGTCGTACGCAGTATCTGCTGACGTCAGGGCCCGGCACGCGGCGATCTCGCCAGTGCCCGTGAGGTCCTAGGTGCTCGCAGGCCGGAAGCGCAAAGCGGACCAGGTGCCCGGGCCGAGCCTAAAAAGCAGTACACGAGGAGGCGGGCAAGCGGGATCCTGCGAGCAGGTGATGTTGCTCAGTGAAGGGGCGGCAGGGCTTCCACCTGCTGCTTGGTGATATTGAGCCGGATCCCGGCGTCTACGGAGGTGACGGCGCTGATCGGGATGGCAACTTGCCTGCGCCCCCACAGATGGCCCTCCTGGAGGAGGACGTGGGTCACCTTCTGATCGGCGGGATCCACGACGAAGCCCTCCACCTGGCCGATTGCGCCGTCGACGGCATGGACGCTTTCATGCCGGCCCACCTCGGTCTCACCCAGCGGAACGGCGTGGGTGACGACGGTCGGAGTACGGTGGCCCATGCCCATGCCTATCCCCATGCCGGAGGCCGAACCGCCGACCCCCATGCTGCCCACATTGCCGTAGCCCTGGACCGATTCCGCCTGGCCGTAGCCGCCGCCGTAGCCGCCGTCATCCACCAGATCGACTTCCTCGGCCGGTTCGAGCTCTTCGAACTGAGCAAGGGTACAGTGCAGCCTGATCTCGCCCGCGGTCGCGTCGACCAGCCTGAGGGGCACGAGCCGGCCAGCCGCTTTCCGGTGCCTGGGCTCGATGACCAGATGCGTGATCGTGCGGGCGGCTGGGTCGATGACCGTGCGGGTGACCTCCCCGCAGAAACCATCGGTGCAGCTTGCCTTGGCCCCTAGGGTGAACTCGGCCATTGCCGCCTTCCCTTCCAGTTTCCTCGTCAGGAGTTCAGGCTTGCTTCCGGGCTCGCAGGCGTCATCACCCGCCGTGGATGATTAGTGGCGGCCCTGAGCGCGCGACCATGTCAGGCATGGACAGTGTCACGGTGGAGCCCGCCGCGCAGAGCACGCGCTCGCAGCGCTGGCTCGCGCGCCTGAGTTTCGGGCTCGCAGCCCTGGCGGTCGTGATCGTGGTGGTATTCGCCGGGCTGAGCAGCCTCGTGCTGCTGGCCGCGGGGCTGGCGGGCGCGGCGGTGAGCCTGGCCGCAGCGTTCTACTTCCTGTCCCGCCGGGGCGTGCTGCGCTGGGTGTCGCTCGTAGTGCTGGTTCTTGCACCGATCGCTGTGATCGTCGGCTACGCGTTCGCCCGGCTGCTATTGGTGGCGATCGCGGCGGCTGCCGCGTGGGTGCTCGGAGGAGTGACCGCGAGCTTGGCGCTGGTCGGTGACCCGGCTGCCTGGCGCATGCCCGAGCACCCGGCGCAGCCACCTGCCGCGCATCCCTACCTGATCATGAACCCCAGGTCCGGTGGCGGGAAGGTGGAGAAGTTCGATCTGTTGCGCAAGGCTGAAGAGCTTGGCGCCGAGGTGTTCCTGATGAGCGGCCCCGAGCCAGTCGATGTCGCGGAGGTGGCGCGGGCGGCCGTCGCCCGGGGCGCCGATCTGCTCGGCGTCGCGGGAGGCGACGGCACGCAGGCCCTGGTGGCCGGCATCGCCGGTGAGTATGGCATCCCCTTCATGGTGGTCACCGCGGGAACGCGCAATCACTTTGCCCTCGACCTGGGGCTGGACCGTGAGAATCCCGCAGCGTGCCTTGGCGCGCTGTCCGATGCCGTCGAGCTGCGGGTGGACCTCGGGGTGATCGCCGGCCAGACATTCGTCAACAACGCCTCATTCGGCGCGTACGCCGAGGTCGTCCAGAGCCCGGCCTACCGTGGCGACAAGCTGAACACCACCTTGAACCTGCTGCCGGACCTGCTGCAGGGCCACCGCGGGGCGCGGCTCTCGGCCCGGACAGACGGTGTGGAGATCAGGGCGCCGCAGGCGTTGCTGGTGGCCAACAACCCGTACGGAACCGGGGATATCGCCGGGCTGAGCCGCCGCGCCCGGCTGGATGGCGGCATCCTGGGCGTGGTGGGGGTCAAGGTGGACAGCGCGCGGCAGGCTGTCGGCCTGCTCCGAGGCACGCGCGCCGACGGGCTGAGCCTCCTGACCGCCAAGGAGCTCGAGATCATCGCCAACGTCCCGCAAATCCCGGTCGGCATCGACGGCGAGGCGGTCTGGCTGGCCACGCCGGTGCACTGCACGATCCGTCCTGGCGCGCTCCGGGTGTGGGTGCCACGAGATCGCCCCGGTGTCCCCCGGCCGAAGCCCCCGGTGAACTGGGCCGCGCTGCGGCACCTCGCCGCGTTCCGCAGGCGCCGTCCGGCCGCGTCTCTGGCGGCAGTGCCGGAGCAGGCGGAGGAACCCTCGCCGGAACGCGGATCTTCCGGCGCAGGCAGGCCAGCATGAGACCCGGTTACGAACGCATCACCGACCTCGCCGACTTGATCCGGTGGGCCGGGAACCTGCCAGCCCGCACGATGATCTTCGACGTGGAGCCGCTGGTTGCTTACTGGGACAGCGGCCAGGAGGTTCTTGACCAGGGGCTTGCGCGGGTCGTCAGCGAGCTCGCCGCGGTGCCGGGTCTGCAGGTGCTGTGCTTCGCCACGAACTCGCAGCGCCGTCCGTCGGTCGTGCCCAGCCGCCCGGGCCTGCGGGTGGTTTACCTGGCGTCGGCGGGAAAGCCGCTGCGTACCGCGCCCTACCGGGATTTCCCCCGGCCTGGAGTGGTGATCGGCGACCAGGTCGCGACGGACGGCATCCTGGCCCGGCGGCTTGGTTATACGTTCGTTCAGTACGACCCCCGCATGCACGGGGTTCCCGCAGGTCCGCGGCTGATGGAGGCCGGGGGAAAACTGATCCGGCCGCTGCTGTACACGCGTGCCGGTCAGGGCACCGCCCGTCAGCGGTGATGGCGCGCTGTATCCGCCCGGGCCGGTCAGCTTCAGTGACCTGTCAGGTGGATCACGCCGACATCGGACAATCCGTTGAGTGCCAATTGCACCCCGAGCGCGGCGAGCAGGAAACCGAACACCTTCTCGGTCACCAGCATCCGGCTGGCATCCAAATGGCTGCTGATCTTCACGGCCCAGCGGAAAACGGCGACGTCGAGCGCGAGTACGGCGATGAGGATGCCGACAAAGACGGCGACGACCGCGACCGAGGCGGCTTCGGCCGAGGCGGTGATCGGGACGACGATCCCGGCCGGGTTGAGCAGGTAGGGCACGGCCAGCGGGAAGACCGCGACCTGCATAGGGTCCTGGTCTTCCACCGGGTGGCTGCCGCCGTTCCCGTCATGCTGCCCGAGCACCATGGTGACCGCGATGATGAGCAGGATGATGCCGCTGGCCACGCCGAGCGCGCCCGGGGAGAAGTGCAGCAGCCGGGTCAGCAGGCCGCCGAGGACCAGCAGGAGCACGGCGACGGTGGCGGCGGTCGTCAGCATCTTGCGCAGGACACGCCGTTTGGTGGCCTCCGGCATCTGCTTGGTTGCCTCGAGGAAGGGCACCAGCGCGATCTTGGGTCCGATGCCGATCAGGAGCAGCAGGAAGGTGTGATAACGAAAGCCGCGTTCAGCGTTTCCAGTTCCATCGCGGTCCCTCCTGCCTGCCTGGCTCCGATCCGGTGGGCGCGGGAGGGCAGGCGCATGGTCTGCGGCACGGCGGGGTGCAGCCGGAGCAGGGCGCCGGAGGCAGCCAGGTCGCCACCGATCACCACCACGTCATGACACCTGATCTCGTCGCTATCGGAAGACATCACTGATTCCGTCCAGCTCAGGGGCGGCGTCTTTGATCGTCTGCTCCGGGCGGGAGCCCAGCATCACCCATGGCGGATGACTCCAATCCTCAGGTCCGGGTGGCCAGCCCCGGCAGTACAACCTGAGCAGCCATCGTCACCCACACCGGGGGATGGCAATGGCACCCGGCGCCCGGATACTCAACGGTGAGCACAGTCAGGCACCCGACCGCGGGCCGACCACCATACGAGACTCCTGGATTCTGGCGGTGTCCGGCCGGGACGCGACTAACGGGAAGGCGCGATCATGGCGGGAGTCTCTCCCGGAGCACATACTGGGCCGTCCGTCAGAGCCCCCGGGCCGCGGCGCGCCGCCGGCATCTACGGCACGATCATCACCGCCGCGATCCTGGCCGCGGCCGGAGATCACGTGGGCGCCCTGCCGCTGGCCGTCTCCATCGTGGTCACGCTGGTGGTGTACTGGCTCGCCGAGGAGTACGCCGAGCTTCTGGGCGAGCAACTGGAGGGCGGGCGGCTGCCCTCGTGGCCGCATATCCGTGCGGCGCTGGCGGCCACCTGGCCGATGGTCAGTGCTTCCTACATTCCGCTGCTCGCACTCGTGCTGGCGCGGTTGCTGGGGGCCTCGGCCCCGGCTGCCGCCAACGCCGGGCTGGTGACGGCCATCGTGCTGCTGATGATCTGCGCATGGTCCGCCGGGCGTGCCGCCCAGCTCAGAGGCAGGCAGCTAGCTGTCATTACCTTGATCGCCGGCGCGCTGGGGCTGCTGATGATCCTCCTCAAGGACGTCGTCCTCATCCACCTGCACTGATAACCGGTCCCGACGTCAGTGAGCGAGCCGGACAGCCCACCTCAGGCGGGCTGGCGGGCGGGAGCCCCGCGCTTGTGCTTCCCGCGCCGCAGCATGGGCAGCAGCAACTCGGCTAGCCAGCTGAATAGTGCGATGAGGAAACCACCGAGAAGCGCCGACCAGAAGTTGTCGATGTCCAGGTGGCTGGTCAGCGCGGCCGTAATGGCAAGCAGAGCGGCGTTGACGACCAGCAGGAAAAGGCCCAGCGTCACGATGATGAACGGCAGGCTGAGCAGCCGGAACAGCGGGCCCAGAATCAGGTTGACCACGGAGAAGATCAGCGCCACCCACAGCAGCCACAGAAAGCTGCCATGCAAGTGAATGCCCGGCACGATCCGCGCCACCACATCGATGATGGCCGCCAGGACAACTAGCCGGATGACCAGCCGGATGATCATGCCCCGATCCAATCAGCCCAGCTCCGGCCACGGCTCATCCTTCCCGGATGATCCCCTAGGCCCCGTGGAGCCCTGCCGACAGCAGCGCCGCCAGGTCAACTTAGCTGTGACGCCTGCCACAGATGTAACTTAAGCACCATGCGCTATATCCAGTCCTGGGAGTTGGGACAAAGTACTTGATTCGAACATCGAGACTTTCAACGTGGGCTGAACGCCCCTAAAGTTGCCTTTGGGGGCGTCCCATTCGTCCATACGCGACCGGGCATGTCGATTCTGGGTACGGGGAGGATGACCCATTCGATGCATGATCCGAGGCTGAACGCACCGCAGCTTCCGCCGCGGTATACCTCTCGCCCGCGCCTGATCACTGAGCTGGACCGGGGCCCTAGTCGCCCGCTCACCTTGCTCTCGGCCGGGCCGGGCGCCGGCAAGACCGTACTGCTGGCCGACTGGGCTCGCCGTGCCGACGCTAGGGTGGCCTGGCTCAGCCTGACCGCTGCCGATGCCGAGCCGCGGCGGTTCTGGCGCCTGCTGGCAGCCGCGCTGCAGGAAACCCAGGGCCAGAACCGTGACCGGTCCGTGCCGAGCTCGCGCCGTGCTGGCGGGGACCTGGTCCAGACAATGTTCGGCGCAGCGCTCGACGCCTCCTCTCAGCTCGTCGTCGTCATCGACGAGGCGCATCTGCTCACGCACGCTGATGTGCTGGAGCGCCTGGACAACCTGATCCGCGCGCAGCAGCCCGGGCTGCGGCTCGTGCTGGCGGCCCGCAGCGACCCGCTGCTGCCGCTGCACCGGTACCGGCTGGCCGGGCTGATGCGCGAACTCCGCGCCGCCGACCTGGCCATGACCGCGGGCGAGATTGCCGAGGTGCTCGCGGCCCACCATGTCACCCTCGCGCCACGGGAATTCGGCCTCCTCGCCGCGCGGACCGAGGGATGGGTGGCCGGGGTACGGCTGTCCGCCATGCGGATGGAGGGGACCGAATATCCCGCCGACTTTGTCTCCGAGCTCGCGATGGATCCAGGAAGCATCGGGGAATACCTGGTGGAAGAGGTCCTGAGCCGGCTGCCCGAGCCCCGGCGCCAGCTGCTGATCCAGACCAGCTTCCTGGATGAGGTGACCGGCCCGCTGGCCGATGCCGTGACCGGGATGACCGGATCCGGGGAGGTGCTCGCCGACCTCGCCCGCGACAACGCCTTTGTCATACCGCTTGACGCCGCTCGCTCGCGCTACCGCTACCATCAGCTGTTCGCCGAGATCCTGCGCTACCTGCTGCAGCGAGGTATGCGCGCGGCAGTACGTGAGCTGCAGGAGCGGGCCAGGGCCTGGTTCGAGGCCAATGGGGACCTCGGCAACGCCATCTACTGGGCGGCACGCATGGGCGACCGGCCGCGCGTGGCCATGCTGCTGGCCCGGGGCGGGCTCGCGCATGCCTTCGTCAACCGGCAGGATCTGCTCGGCCTAGGTCTGCACGGCCTGCTCCCGCTGCGGCCAGCTGAGGACGCGGGAGCAATGCAGGTGGCCGAGTTCGCCATCGCCAGTTCCGTGATCGAGGCGATCTCCGCGGACGAAGAATCGGCCATCCGCGGTCTGGAACGTCTTGCTGAGCTAGGGCCAGACCCCGTCGCCGCAGACCGCGAGCTGGTTGCCACCGTGAGCCTGACCGAGCTGATTCTCGGCCAGAAGGCGTGCGACATTACCGTCGTTGACGCGGCCGCCAGCCGCCTCCTCGCCCACGACAGCGAGACGCTGGTGCCGCTGCCGGCCGGGGCGCGAGCGGCGGTCCTGCTGGCGCTGGCCAGCACTCACGTGTGGCACGGCAAGTATGAGGACGTCGGGACGCTGCTGGAGGAAGCCCTGGCCGACGCGGAGCAGCACGGGCTGCGGAGCCTCGAGCTCGAGGTACTTGCCATGATGGCTTTCGTCGACACCTGCTGGTCGCGGAGCAGCCACGCCGATGACGTCATACGGCGAGCTCAGACGCTGCGGGAAAGGTGGAACCTGGGCTTTCCCCCGATGCTGGAGCTCGCGGCGGCGATGCGCGCACTGATCACGGGTGACGTCGGCGGCCAGGCGCAGGCGCTGGCGCGGATGCTGATGCCGGACTCGGTCGGGTCGGACCCAGCGCTGGCTATCGCCGTCTCGCTGATGCAAGGCAAGCTGCTGCTCGCGGCGGGCCAGTACGACGAGGCCCTGGGGATGCTCCGCGGGGCCGACCGCAAGATTCCGCCTGGGCTCGCGGCCAACCGGGACATCATGTGGGCTGACGTGGACACCTGGGCAGGACGGCCGCGAGCGGCGCTCCGGAGACTGCAGCGTTACAGCGGCGGCGAGTTTGCCGTCATGACGGCGCTGGCCCGCTCACGCGCTCATCTTGCGCTCGGTGACCTGCGCAGTGCCCAAGAGTGCGTTCGCAGCGTGCTGGTCGTTCCGGATGCTAACACGGGCCGGCTCGCGATGGTGGAGGCGCTGCTGTGCGGCGCGCAGATCGCTCAGCGTAGTGATGAGCCCGGGCGCGCCCTGGAGCTCCTGGTCCGGGCCCTTGAGATCGCCCGCGGGGAGATCACGCTCCCCTTCCTGGGCATGCAGGGCACCTTCACCGCGCTTCTGGCCAGGCATCCCGCCGTCGCGACCCAGTGGCCCGTGCCCGAACCCCGCGTCTCGCCGGACCCGGTTGGCAGATCCGGTGCGGCGAGCCCCCGTGCGCTGCCTGAGCCGCTCACCCAGCGTGAGCTGACGATCCTGCGCCTCCTGGCCACCAGCATGTCGACCACCGAGATCGCAGCCGAGCTATGCCTGTCGGTGAACACGGTCAAGACGCACCTGGCCGCTATCTACCGCAAGCTCCCGGCCGGGCGCCGACGCGATGCGGTGCTGCGGGCCCGCGCGCTCGAGCTCATCTGAGGGCTTAGGGGTGTGGATCCGCCGGCATCTGGGTCAGGGCGGGTCATGGCGATGCCGAAGCCGACGGGCAGCGCGTCCCGGCGGTCGCCAGCAGGTCCGACGACGCGGTCCTGACCTTGCCGAGTGCGCTGACGACGCTCGTTATCGAGCCGCCGCTGCCGAGGCCGGTAATCGCCGTCTGCAGCGATGAAAGGGCTGACGTCAGCGCCCCGATCTGAGCGCTCCACTGCGTGCCCGCAGCGTGTGCCAGGCTGGTGAGGTTGGCCTTCACGTCCTTCGCGTCCGCTGCGAGCTTGCTGGCGGCCCCCCTGGAGACCGAGATGTCGGTGAGGTTAGCCACCGACGTGCGCAAGGCGGCAACGTCCTCGCAAAGCGCCGAGGAGGCCGCTGCAGTCGGTGACGGCGGGCTGGTTGTGGTCGTGCTGCCCGTTGCCGTGCCGCTGGATCCGCACGCGGACGTGATCGCCGCGATGCCGGCGATGGCGGCCGTGGCCTTCCACCAGGCGGATGTGCTCACCGCAAGACGTTTCATCGCCCTCCTTACCGCCCGGGTACCGATCGTCGTCTGGCTGCCAGTAGCTGATGGGAGTCAGCCTGCCCGGCCGATGCGGACCGCGCATCGTCTACCCCGGGTGACCCGGGCCATGGCGCCGGGTGACTTGGTCTTAGCCGGCGCCGCCCGCCAGGCGAGTCAGGCCGACCAATTCGAGGCCGAGCGCCTGAATGCGGGTCAGCGCACCGTACAGGCCTCCTTGATCCAAATCGCCCGTCAGTACCGTGTGGGTATCGTTTGATTCGATGTGAAAACTGCCAAAGGCCTCGCGGCCGATCTCGCCCAGCCCGCCGGAAATGATGATCCGATAGCGGTGGGTGCGCACAGTATCAGCTCGTCCTGTTCCAGCTGCGGCCGCGTGTCTTAGCCGAGCACGAGCGGTTCGGCTGGGGAAGTGAGCGCGGCGCGGATGGCCGGGGTCACGAGGCCGGGACCGGACAGCTCGGCGTAGCTGGCCAGGACGGCGGATCGCTGCGTCGGGTGCACGGCCAGCGGGCCGGGCGAGGCTTCCGGCCCAGCTTGCGCCAGGTACTTCCGCACCGTCTCTTCGCCAGCGACCAGGACCAGCCGCGCGTCAGCCGCACGCAGACTGTGCTGAAGGGCGTTCAGCGCGTCCCGCAGCGTGCCGTCTGCGGGGGGATCCCCGTCGACCGTCAGTACGACCGCTACGGCCCGGCACTCGCAGCCGGCCAGGCGGGCCGCCACCGCCTCGGCCAGCTCACAGGCCGGCCCGGCGTTAGCCGTGACCGTCAGCCGCAGGACCAGAAATGTCTGGTCAGACTGCTGCGGCGGCGATGATCTGGCTGGGGAGAGTCTCATCAGTGCCTCCAGCGCTCCAGCGGGCACATCCGCGCATGACGCCGCGGTGAGCCGGGCGAGAGGGGCCAGCATTACGCCGATGCTGAGCGATGTTCCGTTCGGTAAATGGCCTTCCGGCGGTCCCCCGCGGCGTAATCCGGCCACAAGCCCAGCTTGCCCTGCGGGCGCCCGGTGCGCCTCATCCAGCGGGGATGACGCGGCGGCACGGTTCAGCCGGACGCGTTCGCGTCGCGGACGACGCAGCGGAAGCCCAGATGCGAGGTTGACGTGTCGACCGGCTGGGCCATCCGGGCGGCCGGGCGGTAGCGGCGGCAGTAATTCGGCGCGCAGAGGTGCGAGCCGCCCTTCATCACCTTGCGGTAGATTCGCGCCGGGTCGCGCGGGTCGATGCTCCGCTCGCGCTCGCTGGCTACCTCTGGCCCGCAGCAGGCATGGGCGGTGGCGGCCTCGGCATTGGAGGCAGCCGTGGCGTACCAGTCCGAGGTCCACTCCCAGACGTTGCCGATCATGTCGTGCAGGCCGTAGCCGTTGGCCGGGAACGCGCCGACCGGCGAGGTTCCCTCGTACCCGTCATCGCCGGTGTTCTGCACCGGGAACTCGCCCTGCCAGGTGTTCGCCATCCACTGGCCCTCCGGGGTCAGCTCGTCCCCCCAGGCGAACTCCGCCTCGTCCAGCCCGCCGCGCGCGGCCAGCTCCCACTCGGCCTCGGTAGCGATCTGCTTGCCGGCCCAGGCGGCGTACGCGGCTACGTCGGCCCAGGCCACGTGCACGACCGGATGGTCCGGCTTGTTGCGGACCGAACTTGTTGGCCCGGCCGGATGCCGCCAGTCAGCGCCCGGGACCGGCTGCCACCAGCGGTATGGATCGGAGAGGCTGACCCGCTGCGGCGGCGGGACGAACACCGTCGAGAACGGGAGGAGCAGCTCCGGCCGGGCGCCCGGGTAGTCGCCCGGATCGGGTGCCTGCTCGGCCAGCGTGACGTGGCCGGTCTTGCGCACGAACCGGCCGAACTCACGGTTCGTGACCGGCCCGGCGTCGATCCAGAAGCCGTCCACGGTGACCTTACGGGCCGGGGCCTCCTCGGGATAGTGGAGGTCTGAGCCCATCGCGAAGGTGGCCCCGGGTATCCACACCATGCCGTCCATTGCTGTCCTCATCTGGTCTGCCGAGTGCGCGCTCACCGCCTGGCTACAACGCTCCAGTGTCGTACAGCCGCGGGAGCGGGACCTCACCCGCGGCGAGTGAGGCGCGAGGGGCGGAAGCTGAATCAATGTGGGCCGTAGTCCGAGTTAGCCGAGGAGACGTGATGGGCCAGGCCATTGGCGGAGCACTGCCGCTCGCGGTGGGCATCGCGCTGAGCCCGCTCCCGATCATCGCGGTGGTGCTCATGCTCACCGGCCGGCGCCCCAGGGCCAACGGCACGGCATTTGTCCTGGGCTGGCTGGCCGGTCTCGGCATCGTCGGGGCGATCGTCCTTTCGATTGCCGGCCCAAGTGGCGCTAGCAAGTCGGGCAGCCCGGCGACCTGGGTCAGCTGGGTCAAGATTGTCCTCGGCGTCCTTCTCCTGCTGGTCGCGGTCCGCCAGTTCCGCGGCCGCCCCCGGGCCGGAGATGCTCAGGACGAGCCGCAGATGCCCAAGTGGATGGCGAGGATCGACACCATCACGCCCATCGCGACGCTCGGCCTGGCGGCCGTCCTGTCCGGTGTCAATCCGAAGAACCTGCTGCTCATCATCGCCGGCGGCGCCGCGATCGCGCAGACCGGCATCTCCGGAAGCCAGCAGGCCATCGCCTACCTGGTCTTCGCGCTGGTCGGCACGATCGGGGTCGGCACTCCCGTGGTGATCTACTTCACCCTGGGGGCCCGGTCGGAGAAACTCCTGGCCGGGCTCAGGGACTGGATGAGCCAGCACAACGCCGTCATCATGGCCGTCCTGTGTCTGGTGATCGCGGCCAAGCTGGTCGGTGACGGAATCAGCGGCCTGGCGTAAGTCCAGCGGCTCCGGGGCCTGTTTGACGTCGATCAGCTCCAGGCCGAGGGCACGTACCCGGTCCAGCACGGCGTGCAGGGCGCTCTGGTCCAGGTCGCCGGACAAGACGGTCGTCGTGGGCTCGACCTCGACGCTCAGGTCGGTGAATGCCTCCCGGCCTGCGGGTCCCAGCGATCCCACCACCCTGATCTCGTAAGGTACTCCGGTCACAAGATCCCTCTCCTCGTTACTCTGTCGCGGTTCCCGGTGCGCCCCGCACCCGGCGGGCGTCCATCAGGTCCAGGCCGAGGGATCTGATGCGTTCGAGCAGGCCGTGCAGGGCAGCCTGGTCGAAATCGCCGGTCAGGACGGTGACTGAACCGCGCACGGTGACACGCAGGCCGGTAAACGCGGCGGCCGTGGCGTCGTCGAGCCGGCCTGCGATGCGGATCTCGTAGCGCATGTGCTCACGAGTCTTCCTGGGTTTGCGGATCTACTCCTAGGCTGCCCTGCCACGTGACGCCTTTCCTCATGCGCGGGGAATGATAGGACCGGCCGCTGCCCGGTCCGTCGTTCACTCCTGGCAGGTGACTGCTGCGCCGGAACGGGTTGTTATGGTCGTGTGATGCTAAGAAAGTTCGCGGTCGAGCTGCTCGGCACGGCCATCCTGGTGTTCCTCGCCGTTGGCGTGGCCACGGTCATGTTCGGCTTCGGCCTGACCGGGCGCAGCGATGCGGCCGGGGTGGTCGCGACGGCGCTTGCCTTCGGCCTGACGCTGCTGGGGCTGGTGTACATGATCGGGCCGATATCGGGGAGTCACGTCAACCCGGCGGTCACGCTCGGGGCGTTCCTCACCGGCCGCATCGCCATCGTCGAGGCGATCGGTTACTGGATCGCCCAGTTCGCCGGCGGGATCATCGGGGCGCTGGTGCTGTGGGGCACGTTCAGTTCCTCTCCCCTCTACAGCCGGTCCGTCACCGGCCTGGGCACCGACGGCTGGGGCAAGGCGTCGATGATCCATATCGGCCTGGGCGGCGCCTTCGCCACCGAGGTGATCCTGACCGCGATCTTCGTCTTCGTCGTCCTGCGGGTAACCTCGGCCACCGCCAACGCGGCCACGGCCGCCATCGCCATCGGCCTGACGCTCACCGTGGTCCACCTGGCCGGCATCCCCATCACAGGCACCTCGGTGAACCCGGCCCGCAGCCTGGGCCCAGCCATAGTCGTCGGCGGCACGGCCCTGAGCCAGGTGTGGCTCTTCATCGTGGCCCCCCTGATCGGCGGGGCCCTGGCCGCCGGGCTGCACCGGCTGCTCTACCGGGAGGAAGACGCCGGGCTGGCCGCCGAAGCCCAGCAACCCGGCGAGGCCGAAAACCTGTAGCGACCGCCAAGCGGCCGGCCATCAGGCGCCCGCGTGCAGTGGCCGTCTAGAACATGTCACCCGGGACGATGCGTACCCCGAGCGGCAAGAGCGAGACCGGGATGATCTTGAAGTTGGCCAGGCCGAGCGGGATCCCGATGATGGTCAGGCACAGTGAGATGCCGCTGACCAGGTGACCGATCGCGAGCCACCAGCCGATGAGCAGGATCCAGATGATATTGCCGATCAGCGAGGCGACCCCGGACTCGGGGCGCTTCTCGATCTGCCGCCCGAACGGCCACAGCACGAACCCGGCGATCCGGAACGCGGCGATCCCGAACGGGATGGTGATGATCAGGACGAAGCAGATGATCCCCGCCAGCACGTAGAGGATCGCCATCCACCAGCCGCACAGGACCACCCAGATGACGTTGAGGATCAGCCGGAAAACTCCCATGGCCGGGCTCCTTCCCCGCCGGTGTCACTCACAAAGCTAACCATCGGCGGCAGATGCCATCTCTCACCCTTGATGGGTGATTCCGGCCGTGGCGATGTCCACGTCGCGCTGCTGGGCCTATGCCTGCAGGGATAAGCCGCCCCGAAGGTGTGGTCCCGGGGTAGATGGCCCCGGGCGGCCCGGTGCGTAGCGTCCCTTTCATCAGCACAAACGATGAAAAGGACGCGACATGATTGAGATTGATGCCCTGACCAAACGGTACGGGGATAAGACCGCCGTCGACCAGTTGAGTTTCGTGGTGGAGCCGGGGGTGGTGACGGGTTT
>JBAPYC010001227.1:0-1695 GCA_049284535.1 Streptosporangiaceae bacterium | reverse complement strand
ATGGCCCGGGTCACCGCGATCAGCCGGGTCACCGGGCGGGTGATGCGCCGGGCCACCGCGATCCCGGTGAGCAGCGCCAGCAGGGCGGCCAGCCCGGCCGCGCCGGCGATAGCCCGCAGCAGCGCGGTCTGCAGGACCCGGTCGGCGGCGTTCAGGCCGGAGCCGGTCCCCCGGGCCAGCACCGAGCCGACCTGCCGGGAGTCCACCACGACCGGGATGTGCAGCGTCGGGCCGGCGGCGGAGCCGAACGAGGCCGAGCCGGCCACGGTCTGGCCGGCCTGGTCGCGGATCTGGACGGCCAGGCCGGTGCGCGTGGCCACGTCCAGCTCTGGGGACAGGTCGACCGAGGACCAGGTGTCGTTCCGGCCCCACACCGCCTCGGCCGCCACCGCGATGGCCTTGGTCAGGTCGGCGCGCTGGCGGGCGGACAGGCTGGCCACGTCGGCCGAGGAGAAGGCCGCGGTGAGCCCGGCCAGCAGCGCGATGGCGACCAGCGCCACGGCCAGGAAGGCCAGCGCCAGCCGCAACCCGAGCGTGCCGCCGCCGTGGCCGGCCGAGCTGGAGGTACCGGGGCTGGAGGTACCGGGGCCGGAGGTACCGGGGGGCGGCTCGTCAGTCATCGCGGGCCAGGCCGAGCCGGTACCCGCCGCCCAGCACGGTCTGCACGATCCGGGGGCTGGCGGGGTCGTCCTCGACCTTGCGGCGCAGGTTCTTCACGTGTGAGTCGACGGTCCGCTCGTAGCCGTCGAACTCATACCCGCGAACCCGGTTGATCAGCTCGAACCGCGAGTACACCCGGCCCGGCACGGTGGCCAGCGCGGTCAGCACACCCCACTCGGTCGGGGTCAGCGAGACCGTGCCGCCGCGCACGGTGACCTGGCGCTGCGGCTCGTCGATGACCAGCGCTCCGCCGCCGTAGCTGGTGACGCCCTGGGCGGCGGGCTGGCTGCCGCGGCGCAGGATGGCCTGGACCCGCAGGACCAGTTCCCGCGGGCTGAACGGCTTGGTGACGTAGTCGTCGGCGCCCAGCTCGAGCCCGCGGATCCGGTCTTCCTCCGTGGTCCGGGCGGTCAGCATCAAGATGGGCGTCCCCGAGGTGTCCCGCAGCTCGCGGGCCACTGTCTCGCCGGGCACGTCGGGCAGGCCGAGGTCCAGCACCACCAGGTCGGGCGCTGCGCTGACGGCCATGCTGATGGCCTCGGCACCCGAGCCGGTCGACAGCACGATGAACCCGGCCCGTTCCAGATAGGACCGGACCAGGTCCCGCAGCTTGCGCTCGTCCTCCACCACCAGCACCGTCGCTGCCATCGCTGCTCCCCTGTGTCTGCACCCAGCCCAGCAGCAGCCGGCCGCCGGCATGTCCCGGACCTTCCCATCATTCCCGGTTGGCACACGCGGCCGGGCCGGTCTCCACACCGTCACCATGCCAGCTTCACCAGGCCGGCACCGGGGCCGGGTGCACTGGTCGTGGACGGAGGAGGAGGTGAAGCCGATGACCGGGAGTGACCTGGTGGTGCTCATGCCGTGGTTGGTGTTCGCGGCCGCGCTGGTGGTTATCGGCGTGCTCCTGTTCCGTTCCCGGCGGGCGCGCCGATGACGGTGCCCCTGTGGGCCTGGGCGGCGACGCTGGCCGCCTTCGCGGTGCTCATCGCGGCTGACCTGCTGCTCACCCGGGATGCCGGCGCCAGCCTGCGC
>JBAPYC010001226.1:0-9546 GCA_049284535.1 Streptosporangiaceae bacterium | reverse complement strand
GGCTACCAGGGGCGCGCCGCGACATGTGCCGCCGGTTAACGTAACGATGTCTGAGCCGAGCTGGATCCCGTCGGGGACGGCGATGCGGTGGGCTTGGTCTTGCCGATCACGATCAGCCGGGCATCCTTGGCGCCGTTCACCACAGGACCGCCGGCGAACACCTTTTCCCCTGCCGACAGCGCGCTCGCCGTGGTCTTGCTGCCGTCTTTCCTGACCACGGTGTCGCTTACGATCTGCCAGGTCCAGGTGGTGCCGTCCGCCGCCTTGATCACGACGTCGCTGCTGCTCACCGAGGAGATCGTGCCGCGCTCGAACGAGAGCTCGTGAAAACCCTTCTTGTTGTGGAACGTGACGGTCCCGTCCACGCCGCCGAGGCGGCGCAGCCGGCCCAGCGCCCAGCGGACCTTGGCGGGTGTGCTGGCTGTGCTGCTGCTGGCCGCGGTGCTGAGCACGGAGTTCAGCTCGGCCCCGGTGGTGGAAGCCGAGCCGGCCGCCGCCGTGCCGCCTGACGTCACCGCCGCCAGCGCAATCCCGCCGCCGGCCAGGAAACTGGCCAGGGTGATGCCGGCCCCCCAGCGGAGCCGCCGCTTCTTGCGGTCCAGCGCAGCAGCGGTCGTTGCAGAAGTATCGTTTCCGCCCGCCGGCTGGCTGTCATAGCCCCCGGCCGGTGTGCCATACATGTTGTTCATGACGGTAAGAGTGGATTGCGGGTCTTGGACATCACCAGGGTGAACCTGTACGCCGCCTGTGAGTGGCCCCCGAGTTCGCTGTCGGCCAGCATGGCAGTATCGATGAGTGCTCACCATTTTCTTGGTTTCGACGGCCGACACCGAGCTGCTGGCCGCGGCCGCCTCCGGTGCCAGCTACCTGACCGCCAACCCGGCCCGGACCACGGCCGAGGAAGCGGCCGGCCTGGCTGCCCGCGCTGACCTGGTCATACTCCGGCTCCTTGGCGGCCGCAAGGCCTGGCCCGAGGGCGTAGGCGCGCTGGCCGCGACCGGCCGTCCGCTGGTCGCACTGGGCGGCGAGGCCAGCCCGGACGCGGAGCTGATGGCGCTGTCCACCGTGCCCGCGGGCGTGGCCACCGAAGCGCTCGGTTACCTGAGCGAGGGCGGCCCAGAGAACCTGCGCGAGCTGGCCCGGTTCCTGTCCGACACCGTGTTCCTCACCGGTGAGGGCTTCGCGCCGCCGCAGCCGATGCCGGCCTACGGCGTGCACCAGCTCCCCGGCGCCCCATCCCCGGCCGCGGGCGGCGCCCCAGCCCAGGACGCGGCCAACGCCCCAGCCCAGGACCTAGCCGGCGCCCCAGCCAAGGACCCAGCCGGCGCCCCAGTCGTCGCGGTCGTCTTCTACCGCGCCCACGAGCTGTCCGGCAACACCGCCTTCGTGGACACCCTGTGCGCCGCCCTGGCCGAACGCGGTGCCACCCCGCTGCCGGTGTTCTGCGGGTCCCTGCGCGGTGCCGGCTACGGCGGGGCGGACCCCGGCCTGGCCGCCCTGCTCGAGGCGGCCGACGCGGTCATCACCACCGTGCTCGCGGCCGGCGGCTCGGCCGCGGCCGACGCTACGGGCGAAAGCGACTGGGACGCTGGCATGCTGGCCGGCCTGGACGTCCCGGTGCTGCAGGGCCTGTGCCTGACCAGCTCGCGCGACCAGTGGGAGGCCTCGAACGCGGCGCTGGCCCCGATCGACGCGGCGATGCAGGTCGCGATCCCTGAGTTCGACGGCCGCCTGATCACCGTGCCCTTCTCCTTCAAGGAGCAAGGCCCGGACGGCATCCCGCGGTACGCCGCCGATCCGGAGCGGGCGGGCCGGCTGGCCGGGATCGCGGTCCGGCAGGCCCGGCTGGCCGCCATCCCGAACTCCGCCAAGCGCATCGCGCTCATGCTCTCCTCTTACCCCACCAAGCACGCCCGCATCGGCAACGCGGTCGGCCTGGACACCCCGGCCTCGGCGGTCGCGCTGCTGCAGGCCATGCGGGCGGTCGGCTACGACCTGGGCGACGGCTTCCCCGAAGACGGCGACCAGCTCATCCACGCCCTGATCGCGGCGGGCGGCCACGACACCGAGTGGCTGACCGAGGAGCAGCTGCGCACCGCGCCGGCCCGGGTCCCGCTGGCCGCGTACCGCCGCTACCTGGATAATTTGCCGAACGAGCTTGCCGCCAGCATCCGCTCACACTGGGGCGACCCACCCGGTGAGCTGTACACCGACGAGAGCACCGGCGACATCGTGCTGGCCTGCCTGCGGTTCGGCAACGTGGTGCTGATGATCCAGCCGCCGCGCGGGTTCGGCGAGAACCCGGTGGCGATCTACCACGATCCCGACCTGCCGCCCTCGCACCATTACCTGGCCGCCTACCGCTGGCTGGACGGGCAGTTCGGCGCCGACGCGATCGTGCACCTGGGCAAGCACGGCACCCTGGAGTGGCTGCCCGGCAAGGGCCTGGGCCTGTCCGCGCAGTGCGCGCCGGACGCGGTCCTGGGCGACCTGCCGCTGGTCTACCCGTTCATCGTCAACGACCCGGGGGAGGGGACCCAGGCCAAGCGCCGCGGCCACGCGGTCATCGTCGACCACCTGGTCCCGCCCATGGCAAGGGCCGATACCTACGGTGAGATGGCCAAGCTCGAGCAGCTGCTGGACGAGTACGCCACCGTGGCCGCGTTGGACCCGGACAAGCTGCCCGCGCTGCGGGCCCAGATCTGGACCCTGATCCAGGCCGCCCACCTGCACCAGGACCTCGGCGTCGACGCCCAGCCCGAATCGGCCGAATTCGACAACTTCGTGCTGCACATCGACGGCTACCTCTGCGAGATCAAGGACGCCGCGATCAAGGACGGCCTGCATATCCTGGGTGCCGCCCCGGCCGGCGAGGCCCTGGTGAACCTGGTCCTGGTCATCATGCGCGCCCCCCAGCTGTGGAGCGCCCGCTGGGGCGCCCTCCCCGGCCTCCGCGCCGCCCTAGGCCACACCGAAGTCCCCCCCGCCCCATCCACCCCCGCCTCAGCCACCCCCGCGCCCGCCTCCTCCGCCTCGTCCGTCACTCCCGCACCATCTGTCCGCACAGAAGCGGATCGCTACGAGCACATCGCGCGCCAGCTCGTCGAAGCGATCGCCGCGACCAACTGGGACGCAACACGAGCCCCAGAGGTCGCCTCACGTTTCATGGCCCCGGATATGCCGGCAGTTTCCGGTGCTATAACCCCGCAAACTGCCGGCAAAGACTCGGATACGTTCGCGGTTTCGGCTGCTATAGCGACCCAAACCGCGAACAAAGCCGCCGCGGACGTGACGCGGATCCTGGAGTTCGCCTGTGCTGAGCTCGTGCCGCGCCTGGCCGCCACGGCGGGCGAGCTCGCTGCTGTGCTGCATGCCCTGGACGGCGGGTACGTTCCGGCGGGCCCGTCGGGCTCGCCAACCCGGGGCCTGGTCAACGTGCTGCCGACCGGCCGCAACTTCTACTCGGTCGACCCCAAGGCCATCCCATCGCGCACGTCCTTCCAGACTGGCCTGGCGCTGGCCGATTCACTGCTGGCCCGGCACCTGGCCGATGAAGGGGAGTACCCCCGCTGCGTGGGCCTGACCGTGTGGGGCACCTCGGCCATGCGTACCCAGGGCGACGACATCGCCGAGGTGCTCGCCCTCATCGGCTGCCGCCCGGTCTGGGACGACGCGTCCCGGCGGGTCACCGGCGTCGAGATCGTGCCGCTGGCCGAGCTGGCCCGCCCCAGGATCGACGTCACGCTGCGCATCTCCGGGTTCTTCCGTGACGCCTTCCCGCACGTGATCGCGCTGCTGGACGACGCCATCAGCGCGGTGGCCGCGCTCGATGAGCCACCGGAGTCCAACTACCTGCGCGCCCACGCCGTGGCCGACCAGGCGCGGCACGGTGACTGGCGGCGGGCCACCACCCGCATCTTCGGCTCCAAGCCCGGCGCGTACGGGGCCGGGCTGCTGCCGCTGATCGACGCCCGGAACTGGCGGGACGACGCCGACCTGGCCGAGGTGTATGCGGTCTGGGGCGGCTACGCCTACGGCCGCGAGCTCGACGGGGTGAACGCGCGGCCGGATATGGAAAGCGCGTTCCGCCGGATCGCCGTGGCCGCCAAGAACGTCGATACCCGCGAGCACGACATCGCCGACTCCGACGACTACTTCCAGTACCACGGCGGCATGGTGGCGATGGTCCGCTCCCTGACCGGCCGCAACCCCGCCGCGTACATCGGCGACTCGGCGGTGCCCGACGCGCCCCGGACGCGCACGCTGGCGGAGGAGACCCGGCGGGTGTTCCGCTCCCGGGTGGTCAACCCGCGGTGGATCTCGGCCATGCGCAGGCACGGATACAAGGGTGCGTTCGAGCTCGCCGCCACCGTGGACTACCTGTTCGGCTACGACGCCACGGCCGGCGTGGTCCCGGACTGGATGTATGAGCAGCTGGCCGCCTCGTATGTGTTTGACGAAGAGACCCGGTCCTTCATGCGGCAGTCCAACCCGTGGGCGCTGCGTGGCATCACCGAGCGCCTGCTGGAAGCGGCGTCCCGCGGGCTGTGGGAGTCCCCGGACGCCAAGACCCTGGACCGGCTGCGCCAGGTCTACCTGGACATGGAGGGGGAGCTGGAAGCGGGCGCGGACGAGAACCGGCCGGCATTATCAAATCCTGCCTTTGGTTCATATCCAACCAATTAGTACATTTGCCGGGAAATGCCAGCGCCCGTTCGCGATCTGCGAAACGTATGCGACACTGAGACCTGTCGATCCAGGGCTCGAGGGGACGGAGGCGAGATGGCTCAGACTCCGCACGCGCCAGCCGGGATAGATGTCACCAGGCCGGCTCCCGCTCGCATTTACGACTACATGCTGCGGGGCGACAACCACTTCGAATCCGACGTCCAGGCGGCCGAGCGGATCCTCAGCGTGGTTCCCGAGATCAGGGATTGCGCCTGGTCAAACCGTGGATTCCATCAGCGGGCGGCGAAATGGATCGCCGAGCAGGGGGTCAGCCAGTTCATCGACATCGGGTCGGGCCTGCCCACCGTCGGCAATACCCATGAAGTCGTGCAGAAGGTCATTCCGGGGGCCCGGGTCGTCTACGTCGACAACGACCCGATGGTGGCCGAACAAGGCGGCCGCCTGCTCGCGAACGATAAATCTACCCGCGTTATCTGCGCTGACCTGCGCGAACCGGATTCAATCCTGAACCACCCGGACGTGCGAGAGCTCATTGATTTCAGCCGTCCGGCCGGGCTGCTGTTCACCGCGGTGATCATGTTCGTGTCCGACCCCTCCGATCCGTGGAACCTGGTTACGCAATACGTCGACGCGATCGCTCCCGGGAGCTACCTGGCGCTGTCGCACCTCACCGACGACTACAAGCCGCCGGTGACGACCGAGCGCTTCCGCGCCGTCTTCGACCACGCCACCGAGCAACTGCACTTCCGCTCGCGGGAGGGGATCGCGCGATTCTTCACCGGGCTGGACATGGTGCCGCCCTACGACGGCGCGAAGCCGGCTATCTGCTACACCGGCGTGTGGGGTGCCGAGGACCCGGTCCTCGCCGACAGCGACGGCGCGCGCTGGCTCTACTGCGGCGTCGCCAGGAAGCCGTGACTGGCAAGCCCACCATCTCCGAGCTCGGCATCGACCCGGCCGGACTGAACTGGCAGCGTTCGGGCCGCGGCAGCGGCGCGATCGAGATCGCGTTCTTCTCGGACGCCCAGGTCACAGTCGCCCAGGTAGCAGGCACGCAGGCACCGGATGCCCGGGCCGCGCACGACCTGTGGGTGCTCATGCGTGTCGCGGGCGACCCGGGTCAGCGGGTGCTGGTGTTCGACCGCAATGAATGGGAGTGCTTTCTCGATGGCGTGCGCAGCGGCGAGTTCGATGACGCCGCGGGCGCCGTCTGACCGCCTCTGCCCGCCACCGAGCGCCCGCCGCCGAGCGCCCGCCGCCGAGCGCCCGTCGGCTCCTGATTCAGCCCGGCCGGACTGTCCCGGCAGCCTCACCGGTATCACGCAGTCCAGTCAGAAGCCCGGATAGGTGTAAGTAGCTTGATTTGCGAATCGCAAGTTGTGTAGTGTGATTGCATGTCAGGGTTCCTGCCCAGAGGGGAGCCGCTATGGCTGATGACGCCTATGGTGCGACCATCGCCAAGCGGCGGCTGGCCCGTCTGCTGACCGCCGCGCGCGGCCGGACGGGCTATACCGCTAACCATGCCTGCGACATCCTGAACTGGGGCCGCGGCAAGGTCGGGCGTTTCGAAGCCAACCAGTGGAAACGTCCCGAGATGAGCGACATCAGGGACCTGATCCGCATCTACGGCATCGAGGGCGAGGAAAAGCAGGAAATCGAGGAGCTGGCCATCCGGGCCCGTGGCCGGCCCTGGTGGCGCGATTATCCCGAGATATTCGACGGTGAATTTCCCGGCTACGAGAACGATGCCGTCACTATCCGGGCCTTCATGCCGCTCGTGCTGCCCGGACTGCTGCAAACCCCCGCCTATACAGAGGCACTGATGCGGGCGGGGCCGCGGCCGCCCGCCTACCGGCGCAAGGCGCTGGAGTCCCGGCTGCGCCGCCAGGAGGTGCTCGACCGCACCGACGGCACCACGCCCACGTTCAGCGCGGTGATCACCGAGGCCTCCCTGCTCTACCGGTGGGGGCTGCGCGAGGACCGCCGGGAGCAGATCGAGCATCTCATCGCGCTGAGCGCCCGCCGCAACGTCCGGCTGCACATCCAGCGGTTCGAGGACGGCCCGCCGATCGGCGTGGTGTCAATGGTCAACATCCTGGGCTTTCCCGGCGACGAGCCCAGCCTGGTCTTTGTGGAGACTGACTATTCCGTGGAGGAGGTGAGCAAGCCGGAGTCAGTAGAGGGCTACATCGAATCGTTCGACCGGGCCTGTGATGCCGCGCTTGAGCCTGCGGACACCACGGGCTACCTCGAGCATCTCGCAAGGCGAATGGAGTAAGCATGACCGACCTGTCTCAAGCCGACTGGCGCAAGGCCAGCCGCAGTGCCCACAACGGAGGCTGCGTGGAAGTCGCGGCCAACCTGGAGGGCGTGACGGCCGTGCGGGACAGCAAGCGACCTGAGGGGGGCGCCCACGTCGTGGACCGGGGCGTTTTCGCTGTTTTTCTCGCGGACCTCAAGGAAGGCCGTTACGACCTGACCTGACCGTCACGTACATGGCAAAGGCCCCCGGCTGGATGCAGCCATCCGGGGGCCTTGTCATGCCGGCCCCTGTCTCAAGGCCTGGCGGGCCGCCAGTGCGGTTTCCGCGCACCGTGACTGTACCGCCCGGGTCAATTGATGGCTAGGTGAGAACCCTCCGAAATGGCTAGGTGAGAACCCGCCGAAGACGCGGAAAACGGCACTCATTGTGAAGCCGGCACACGCGCTGCTCAGCCATCGTTTGCAACAGGCGTCATCTCATGTCTCAGCGTCGCCAGGACACGCTTCGGGCATCAAATTTAGCGACATTCAGTCTGGTTTACCCGAGGTAATGCTAATGTCCGTTATGGGGCATCTGTGTGTCGCTATGACGAAATTCTTGCACTGGATATTGCGAAGCGGGTCAGCTGAGTCGTAATCTGTGTTTCACAGATTAAAGAGTCCAAATCTAAGTATGTTAAATATCGATTGCTGCCGACGGCATCCCTCCTGCCGGCGGACATGCGTCAGGTGAACGTGCCTGGAGGCGCCAGAGATGAGGCAGCAGGGCATCAGCGGCGTGCAAGGCGTGCGCGCAGGTTCGTGTCACGCCTGGCCGCTGCCGGCCGACGCGACTTGTGCCAGTGTTGCGCGGCAGGTGTTCCGGGAGTCGGTCTCCGGGATCGGGCTTGAGCCAGATCTCCTTGAGGACTGCGTCCTGATGGCCAGCGAACTCGCGGCCAACACCCTGCACGCGCGAGCGGTGGCCGGGACCGGCGGAGGGGGGGACCGGCTTGTGTCCGTCGTTTCGGACGGGGAGGGCAAGCCGGTTCCGTCCGCCGGCCCGGCCCCGCAAACCGCCGGCGCGTCCGCCCAGCCCGGCCCGGTCCCGCAAACCGCCGGCCCGCCCGGCTGCCCCGAGATGTGGCTCTATCTGCGTGGGGTCGGCGTCCGGCGCGAGCTCGTATGCAAGATCTTCGACGGCACCCGCGACTGGCGGCACGGTTCCCCGCCCGCCCTGGCCGGGACATCGGCTCATGCCGTGGCCGGCCGCGGCCTGCACCTGGTGCAGGAACTGTCCTGCGGCCGCTGGGGGCACCACCCCACCCGGTCCCGGCTGAGCGGCTGGGGCCAGCGCGGCAAGGCCGTCTGGTTCTCGGTGCCGGCGCCGCTGGCGCACGCCCGGCTGGTCGACGTGACCGGGCTGCGCACCTACACGCTGTCCGCCGACGTCACCGCGGGCCTGGCCTATGACCGGCTCAGCGCGCGCCAGGCCGCCAGCGAGCTCGAGGCTATGCTGACCGAGCGGGGCTTCGGCCACCTGGTGCGGGCCGACCAGCCTGCCGCCGACATGTCCGTCCTGTCCGTCTGCCGCGGCGTGACCGTATGGTGCCGGTCCGGCATGGTGGCGCTCACCCCTGCGGGCGGCTCCCAGGAGCTGTGGAGGTATGCCGACCTGGTCGAGGCCGCCGAGCAGACGGTCCGGCGGTACGAGGAGCTGGACGCGGGCCTGGACCTCATCCCGGCTCAGGCTCAGTGGCAGCAGGCCCACTGACGGCAGGCCCACTGACGGCAAGCCCGTTGACGGCAGCTATCCGGGCGTAGGTCCCGAGCGTGACCTCCCAGAACCTGGCCACGTCGATGTCCATCGCGACCATGGCGTTGCCGCTGCCGATCTCGCCGTGAGCCCCGAAATCGGTGACCGTCATGCCAGCTGTCAGCTGCCCGGCCAGTTCCACCTGCACCCGCGCCGGAACCAGGCTGAAGAGCTCTGGCTCCGCCACCAAGGCCACCGCGCAGACGTCGTGCACCGGCGGGCCGCCGGGCTCACGCACCGAGCGGTACTGCTCCAGGGCGGGCAGCAGCAGCCGGCTGCCGAGCGGACCCAGCCCGGCCATCCGGCGCAGCACCTCCGTCGTGGCCCCGGACCTCAGGGTCACGTCCAGCCCGACCATGTTGACGGTCCAGCCCGCGTTGAACACGACCGCGGCCGCCTCCGGGTCGGCCCAGATGTTGTATTCGGCCGCGGGCGTGACGTTGCCGCGGCCCGCCGAACCGCCCATGATCACGAATGCCTGCACCCACTGCGCCAGCCGCGGCTCACGGCGGATGGCCAGCGCGATGTTGGTCAGCGGGCCGGTCGCGACCAGCGTGATCTGGCCCGGCGCGGCCGCCGCGGTATCGATGATGTAGTCGGTCGCGTGCCCGGGCACCGGGCCGGCGACGGCCGGGGGCAGCACGGCCCCGCCCAGCCCCGAGTCACCGTGCACATGCCGCGCGTCCAGCGCGGGCCGCACCAGCGGCCCGGCTGAGCCCGCCGTCACCGGTGTCCCGGCCGCGCCGATGAACTCGCATACCGCCAGCGCGTTGGCGGTCGTCCTGGCCAGCCCGACGTTG
>JBAPYC010001225.1:0-10277 GCA_049284535.1 Streptosporangiaceae bacterium | reverse complement strand
GGGTGCGGGCTTGCGGCGCCGACTGGGTGGCGGTCAACCGCCAGCTGGCGCGGACCGGCGTGGTGGCGCGGTGCCACCGGGCCGGGATCAAGACCATGGTGTGGACGGTCGACAGCGACCGCGAGATCGGGCGCTGGCTGGCCAATCCGCAGGTAGACGTGCTCATCACCAACCGGCCGGAGTACGCGGTGCGGGCCCGGGCGGGGCGGGCGGTCGCGACCGCGGGCGGGGCCGCTATTTGAGGCCGGTGCCGGCCACGCCCTCCACGATCTGCCGCTGGGCCAGCAGGAACACAAACACCAGGGGAAGCGCTCCCAGCACGGCCGAAGCCATCTGCAGCGCGTTGATGATGCCCACCCCGCTGACGACCGTGCCGAGCCCGGCGGGGATCGTCATCATGGTCTGGCTGGTCGCGGCCAGGAACGGCCACAGGAAGTTGTTCCAGGTCCAGACGAAGGTGAAGATCGACACCGCGGCGACAGCCGGGCGGGCCAGCGGCAGTGCGATCCGGCGGTAGCTGACCCACCAGTTGGCCCCGTCCACCTCGGCGGCCTGCTCCAGCGAGATGGGCACACCGTCGAAGAACTTCTTGAAGATGAACACCGCGATGGGCCCGGGACCTGCGGCAGGGTCGTGCACCGGCGCGCTGCCCGCCGACGTGAAGGAAGTTACCTCCTGCATCCTAAATTGGTCGGTCGCCTGGGCAGGCGGCAGTATCCCGGCGGAGCGCTAACGAGCCCGGGATAGGGGGGCAGGTCTCAGGCGGCGGCCTTCTGAAGGGTGACCTTTTACCGGACAGCCGTTCCAGCTCGGCGATGAGCTGTTGTTTGCGGCGGAGCGGTGCGATGCGGTCGTGCCAGTGCGGGCCGAGGCCGGTGAAGCGGGGCATTGGGTCAGACAGCAGCTGGCAGGCGATGACAAGGATGGGCCTGCCGGTCGCGACGATGGCGCGCTGCTTGCCACGCTTGCGGGCCAGCCGGTGATACCGGGAGCCCAGGAAGGTCTTGGTCCGGCCGACGCCCAGGACGGCCTCACCGAGCATGCCCGCCACCCATGGGCTGCCCTTGCCAGTGGCGCCCGGTTTGGCCTTGCCCGCAGACTGCCGGGCCCCCGGCGCGATCCGGGCCAGGACACTAGCGACCCTTTGGGTCGCTAGGTGCCCGCTGGCCGGTAAGCGGGTCATATCAACCCCGATCTCGGCAATGAGCTCCTGTTCGATCCGCCCGGTCAGCGCCTCGACCTGGACGCTCAGCGCGTCGATCCGCTCGAACATCATGGCTAGCAGCCAGTCGTGGTGGTCACGGAACTGGCCGGTCAGCGCCTCCCGTGAGGCGCCCTTCTTGCCGCGCATGTACTCGACGAACCCGCCGAATACCTTACGGTCGAGCCACCCCACGGGCCGGGCGGGGTCAACGGCGATCCGGGTCACTGGCGCTCCTTCATCGCGGGGATGTTTGCCCTCCGCAGGAATCACGGACGATCAGCTCCACCGGAAGCAGCGGCGGCCGCTCGGGCACGGGCTCGCCCGCGATGCAGCGCAGCAGCAACTCGACTGCCTGCCGCCCGGTCTCGGCCAGCGGGATGCGCACGGTGGTCAGCGGCGGGGTCAGGAACTCGGCGAAAGGGATGTCGTCGCAGCTCACCACGGCGACGTCGGCGGGCACCCGGCGGCCGGCCTGCCACAGTGCGGATAGTACGCCGACGGCCATCAGGTCGCTGTGTACAAAAATCGCGGAAAGCCCGGGCGAGCGTTCGAGCAGCAGCCTGGTCGCGGTCGCGCCCCCCTGCAGCGTCCAGTCACCCTCGGCCACCAGGTCTTCATTCGGCTCTAGGCCCGTCCCGCGCAGCGCGTCCTCATAGCCGTGCAGCCGGCTCCGGGTGACCCGCCGCCGGAAGGTGCCGGTGACCGTCCCGATCGAGGTGTGCCCGAGCCCGAGCAGGTGGTCGGTGGCCAGCCGCCCGGTCTCCCTGTGGTTCGACCCCACCAGCGGGACGCCGCCGCCTGGCACCGCCTGTAGGCTGACCGACGGCACATACCCCCTGAGCAGCTCGGCGACCTCGGTGTCCTCCTCGACCTCGGGCGCGGCGGCGATGATGCCGTCCACCCGGCGCTCGATCAGCGCCCGCAGGATGTCGGCCCCGTCCGCGCCACCAGCCGCTAGGTGGCCGACCAGCACGGAGTGCCCGTTCTTCCGCGCGGCCTGCTCGGCGGCCACCGAGGCCTGCGCGATGGCTACGTCGGTGGCGTCGCCGGCGACCAGCCCGATGGTGGCGGTGGTCCGCTGGACCAGGCTGCGGGCGATCGTGTTCGCCCGGTACCCGAGTTCGGCCGCGGCGGTCACGATCCGCTCCTCGGTCCCGGCCGAAACGCGCACGTCCCCGCCGTTGAGGACCTTGCTTGCCGTCTGGAAGCTTACCCCGGCCCGTGCCGCGACTTCCTTGATCGAGACGTAGCGCCGCCGGGCCATCCTGTCCTTCCGCCCGAGCCTGGGTACCTACCTGTCCTGGAGCCCGCCCGTCGTCGTTGAGCGAACGCTCGTCTCGAAACGCCAGGTCCTCGCACTCTATCCGGTCAAGTGAGTTAACGTTTCGGCCAGCAGCCAAGTCAGCTGGACCGCCGCACCGCTCTCATCGGTCATTCATTAGCCGTCGCCGCCGATCCGCAGCATGTTCCACGACAGCGCGGGCAGGGCCATTTTCAGCACGCCGTCTTGAACAGGAATGTCAGCTCCCGAGCGAGGCACGATCCGGTCCGGCGCGTCCTGGTTGTTGGCCGCTGACGGCTCGTCATCGCCGATGTAGGTGTGGTGTGCGACGCGCAGCGCCGGCAGCGAGCGCACATCGACGACGACGGGCAGCGGCTCGTGCTGGTCGCGGTTGACCATGAACACGGTCAGCTCGTCGCCGGAGTCGGATAGCACGGCGACCGCGTCGGCTTTCGGCACCATGCCGAAAGCCGACGTGTCATATTCCGGCGCGGTGACCGGTGTCCGAAGCGCCGTCCCCCGGCCGTGCCTGCTAGTCAGCGCGAACGGGTGGAATATCGTCTGCCGCCAGGCCGGGCCGCCCGGCTCGGACCGGATCGCCCCGATCGCGTTCACCAGCTGGGCCAGGCAGGCCATGCGTACCCGGTCGGCGTGCCGGAGCAGGCTGATCAGCAGGGTGCCGACCACGACCGCGTCGGTCAGGTCGTACTGATCCTCGATCAGCCTCGGCGCCCGTTCCCAGTCACCTTCAGGCTGGTAGCCCATCGTGTGCCAGACGTTCCACTCGTCGAACGACAGGCTGATCCGCTTGGCGTGCCGGCCCTTGGCCCGCACGTGATCGGCCGTGGAGATGACCGCCTCGATGAAATTGTCCATGTCGGTGGCACAGGCCAGGAAGCTGCCCTTGTCATGCCCACGCTCGGTGTAGTAAGAGTGCAGCGATACATAATCGACGTGGTCGTAGCAGTGCCCGAGCACGGTCGCCTCCCAGTCGCCGAAGCTCGGCATGTGCGAGTTCGAGGATCCGCATGCGACGAGCTCGATGGCCGGGTCGACTAGGCGCATCGCCTTGGCGGTCTCCGCCGCCAGCCGGCCGTACTCATCGGCCGTCTTGTGGCCGATCTGCCAGTCGCCGTCCATCTCGTTGCCCAGGCACCACACCCGCACATCGTGCGGCTCGGCCGTGCCATTCTTCACTCGCAGGTCGGACCAGTAGGTGCCGGCGGGATGGTTGCAGTACTCCACCAGCCGCGCCGCGGCGTCCGGGCCCCTGGTGCCCAGGTTCACCGCGAGCATCGGTGCCGAGCCGACCCGCCGGGCCCAGGCGCAGAATTCGTCCGTGCCCACCGCGTTTGGCTCGATGGAGTGCCAGGCCAGGTCCAGTCTCGTCGGCCGTTCCTCGACCGGGCCGATGCCGTCCTCCCAGCGGTAGCCGGACACGAAGTTCCCGCCGGGGTAGCGGATGATCGGCACGCCGAGTTCCCGGGTCAGATCGGCGACGTCCTCCCGGAATCCGTGCTCGTCCGCGGTCGGATGCTCCGGTTCGTAGATGCCGGTGTAGACGCAGCGGCCGAGATGCTCGACGAACGACCCGTACACCCGGGGGTCGACCGGGCCGACTGCGAACGCGGGGTCAACGGTGATGCGCGCTTCGGACATGAGCCCCCCTTACTTGATACCGGTAGTGGCGATGCCCTCGACGATTTGACGCTGGAACAGCAGGAACACCACGATCAGCGGCAGCGCGCCCAGCACCGCCGAGGCCATGAGCTCTGCGTAAAAGATGCCGTAGGCGGAGGACACCTGCGACAGCCCGACCGGCAGCGTCATGCTCCTGGTGCTGGTCAGCGTCAGCAGCGGCCACAGGAAGTCGTTCCATTTCCACACGAACGTGAAAATGAACACCGCGGAGATGGCCGGCTTGCTCAGCGGCATGTAGATGCGCCGGTAGATGAGCCACCAGCTGGCGCCGTCCACCCGCGCCGCCTCGGCCAGCGAGACCGGTACGCCGCTGAAGAAGGACACGAAGATGATCACCGCGATCGGCACCGCCACCGCGGGCAGCACCTGCACCCAGTAGGTGTTGAGCAGGTGCGCGTAGTTGAACTCATTGAACATCGGGACGATCAGCACCTGCGCCGGGATCAGCAGGCCGGCCGCGATCAGGCCGTAGATGATCCGCCGGCCCGTGAAGGGCGTGCGCGCGATGGCGAAGCCGGCCATCGAGCACGCCACCACGGCGAACACCGCCGACAGCAGCGCGATGACGAAGCTGTTCAGGTACCAGACCTGGATGTTGCCCAGGTTGAACAGCACCTGGTAGGCGTGCAGGGTCCAGGTGCTGCTCCACCAGCTGGTCGGCTGGGCCGCGATCACCGCGTCCGGCTTGAGCGAGGTGTCAAGCGCCCACAGCATCGGGATGAGCCAGATCGCGGCGAACACGACCAGCACGGACACGCAGAACCAGTTGAAGTACCGCGCGCGCCAGTCAACCGTGCGGCTCTTGGCACGCGCATGGGCCTGGCGGCGGGCAACAGTGGTGGCGGTCATCGGTCATGCCTCCTTCTGCTGCTGGCGCCGGTTGACGAAGAACCACACCAGCGAGACGGCGAGGATCACCAGGAAGTACAGCATCGACGCCGCCGCGGCGTAGCCGGTCCGGAAGTCGGTGAAGCCGACGTCGTACACGTACTCCAGCACCGGCCTGGTCGAGTAGTTCGGGCCGCCGCTTGTCATCAGGAAGATCTGGTCGAAGATCTTCAGCGAGGCGATGATCTGCAGCACCAGCACCAGCACGGTGGTGCGGTTCAGCAGCGGGATCGTGATGCGGCGCAACTGGTGCCACCGGCTCCCCCCGTCGACCGCGGCCGCCTCGTACAGCTCCCGGGGGATCTCCTGCAGGCCGGCCAGGTACAGCACGAAATTGAAGCCCAGTGTCCACCACACGGTCGCCAGCGCGACGGAGGCCATCGCCCAGCTGGGGTCGGCCAGCCAGTTCGGCGGGTTGCTGATGCCGACGGCGGACAGCCACTTGTCCCACAGCCCGATCTGCGGGGTGTAGAGCCAGGTCCAGATCAGCGCCATCGCGGCCGACGGGACGACGTACGGGGCGAAGAACACCAGCCGGAAGAACCAGCGCCCGCGACTGAGCCGGTCGGCGAATACGGCCAGCACCAAGGCGACGGCGACCAGCGGCGGCGTCGTCATCAGCGTGAACAGCACCGTGTGCCACATCGACTGCCAGAAATCGGAGCTCGTCAGCGCCTGCGTGTAGTTGTCCGCGCCGGCGAAGCCGCCCAGCCCGCTGTGCTCCAGGCTGCTGTTGAAGAAGCTCATGATGATGCCGTACACGGTCGGCCCGATCAGGAACAGCACGTAGAAGATGAGAAACGGGGTCGCCAGCGGCCAGCCGGCGCGGCCCTCACCGCGCCGCTTGCGGGCACCGGCTGCCGCCGTGGCCGGCCTGCCGGTCTCGACGGGAATCGTCTTTATCGACATCACATACCTCCGGACCCGCTTTCACACCGGCGACGGTGTGTTGGCGTAGTGGACCAGCTTGCTTCTCATGTCCGAGACCGCGGCGGCCGGGCTCATCTGGCCCGCGGAGACCGCGCCGATCGCAAAGCCCATGATGTTCTCGAAGTCCGAACCCGAACCGGAGTACCAGCCCGGGTCGTCATAGCGCGCGTAGTCGGCCACCGACTTGTAATTCGACTGCGGCTTGAGCCTGTCGTAGGCCGCGCTGTCCTGGTACGGCAGCCAGGCCGGGATGTGGCCACCCTGCGCCCAGGTGCCGCTCTGGTTGAGCATGGCCCGGATGAAGCCGAAGATCAGCGCTCGTCTGGCGTCGGTGCGCGCCGGGTCCTTCGGCAGCACGAAGCTGTGCGAGTCCGCCTGCACCGCGTACCTCCCGCCGTAGACGTTCGGGAACGCGGTCATGCTGAACGGCGTCCCGGTGCCCTGGAACGTGGCGACCTCCCATTCGCCCTCGAAGAAGAACCCGGCCTTGCCGGTGGCGAACGTGGTGATCGCGCCGGCGTAGTCCACGCTCGTGGGCATGAGGCCCTGCTTGACAGTGAGGCTGTGGATCAGCGACAGCACCTTTTCCGCCTTCGCGTCGTCGAGCACGATCTTCTGCCCGTCGTCGGCGAGCACGCTGCCGCCGAGCTGGTAGTACAGCGTGGAAAACAACCGCCACTGGGTAGCCGGGTCTATGTTGATGCTGGCGACGGCGCCATAGGCTCCGGTGACCTTTTTCGCCGCCATCAGGGCCGCGGTCAGCGCCTCCGGGCTGTCCAGTGACTTCAGGCTGCCGTCGGCGTTGAGCAGCCCGGCCTTCTTGCAGATGTGGGTGTTGTAGTACAGCACGAACGGGTGCGTGTCGAGCGGTACCGCGTACAGCGTCCCGTTAACGTGCGCCTTGTTCCACGCCGCGGGCGTGAAGTTGCGGCCGATGAGCCCGTACGGGGCGAGCTCGGCTTCGTTCAGCGGCTCAAGCAGGCCGGCGTCCGCCAAGATCGACGCCCGGGACAGGTGCGAGATCCCGACGTCCGGTGGCCGCTGCCCGAGCGTAGCCAGCGAGACCTTGGTGTAGTAGGGATTGCCCCAGGCCAGCGTCACCGAGTTCAGGGCTACGCTCGGATGCTGCTTCTGGTACACCCCCTCCATCGTCACCATGTGGGCACCGTCACCGCCGCCGAACAGGTTCCAGTAGGACAGCGTGTTCTGCGGCGGGCCGACGCCAGTGACGCCGCTCGCGAATGCCGTGCCGCAACCCGACACCAGGCCGCCCAAGCCGAGCAGGCCGGCGCCGCGTAGCAGGGTTCGGCGGGAAAGGGCATGGTTTTCTGCTCTCATCGACGGTTCTCCTCGCGACGTCCTGAGTCCACCCCTAATCAATTTGAGCGAACGTTCGCTCGCCCTACTATGCTGGATTGATGCGATTTCCGGTCAGGTGGGACCGCCGGTCCAGCATGCCGGTCGCCCGGTTCGCGTACACGTCGATCCGAGCCACAGGCGCTCCTCTCCGAGCATCCTCTCTCTGAGCCGCCGTGTTACCCGCCTGAACCGGCCTAAAACGGGATCGGCGAAAATTAGGAAACGGTTTTCACGATGGCGTTACGCCTCGCTCAGCAGCTCGGCTAGCTCGGCGTCGAAGTTCAGATACTCCGGTTCATCGCCGTCCGGCACCAGGTCGAAGGTGCGGTCCAGGAACTCGCTGATGGCCTCCGCGCTAGCCTCGCACTGGGCATGGCCGAACGGGGACGTCATGGACAGGTGCAAGATCTTGACCCCGCCGGTCTCGCCGGACGGCCAGGCCTGGAAGTCCCCGATGCCTTCCCGGCCGTGCAGGGAGGCCGCCAGCAGGTCGCGGGCCAGGGCCCACTCGACCGGCTGGTCCGTCCCGACATCGAACGCCACCGTGATGGCGTAAGGGTCGGCGCAGCGGTAGGCCAGGCTGGCCATCAGGGGCAGTAGCCCATCATCCGGCCCGACCAGGCCCACGGTGATCTCGGCCGTGATACCTGTGCGGCTCCCGTTGCTGCTGCTCATCTGGTACCCCCGTTGTGAACGTGATCGTCAGCTAGGGGTACCTTCCCCAGCCGGGGTTGCCGTCCCGGGCCGGGCCGCGGTGCAAGTCGGTTGCGGCTTCAGGGAGGTGGCGCTCGCCCGACGTCCACCGAGGAGGAAATCGCAGGCCGTTCGGGCGGATTGGACTTGACCGTGATGTGGGCGGTGATGACGACGGCCACCCCGGTCGCGATCACGGCCAGGCCCGTGACCGCCGTGGCGATCATGGCCGGGGCCTCGCGGCGGGGGGCGGCGTGGCGGTTCACCGGTTGGTCCGCACGGCGGTTAGCTGCTGCGTGCTGAGCAGGCCGAGCGGGGCGGGCGCCGCGAACCGGATGGTCAGGACGGCCATGCCGCCGGCGGCCGGAGCCAGGCTGGCCTGGGCCGGCAGGTAGGGCGAGCGCTGGGCCCGGACGAAGGTCAGCATCTGCCGGGCGCTGGCCCCGGGTGCGACGAGAGCGGCCGAGCGCATCGCCAGCCCCGGGCTGGCGCCGGGTCCGGCGTCGCCGAAGCCGGCGACCTCGAACGGCTGGCCAGCGGCCAGGGCGGAGATGGTGATCAGCAGGCGCGCGTCCACCTGGCCGGCGGCGAGCGCGGCCCGGGGGGCCGGCCCGGCCGACAGCCGCGGATCCTGTACCAGCTGGGCGCCAGCCACCTCGCGTTCCCGCTGGTCGGCGGCTAGCGCCGCCCGGTAGGAGGCGGTCCCGTCAGGCGCTACGACGCGGATGTTGATCCGGGCCGAGCCGGTGCCGAAGCTGGCCAGCACCTCCGGGGCGTACACGCCGCCCAGGCGGGGCCCGAACATGCCGCGCACCGCGGCGGTCTCGACCACCACCGCGGATCCGAGCGGATCGCCCGCCCCGGGGCCGAGCACCAGCAGGTTCCCTGACGCGGTGCCCCGGCGGGCCAGGGCATCGCACATGGCCGGGTCGCAGGCCACGATGGCCGCCGCGCTGACCTCCCGGGCCACCCAGGTCGCGGCCTGGTCGCGAGCTGCCACCGCGCTGGTCAGCGGCGAGGACGCGGTCAGGATGGCCGGCGCGTCGGCTGAGGTCAGGTGCGGCACGGAGAAGTCCTGAGCCGCTTCGACGGCCAGGAGCACCGCCATGGCCGCGAACGCCCCGGCGATCCCGTACCGGATCGCCCGGCGCCGTCGCGGCTGGGCCGGAGTCGTCGCGTCGCGGCCGGCGGCAGGGCGGTCCTGCCGGATGAGTTCCGCAGCGCGCCGCTGGTGGTGGCGGAGTTCGAGCTCAGCGCGCTGTGCCATCTCAGCGCGCTGAGCGGTCTGTGGGGCAGCCGGGGGGACGGCGGCCAGGCGGGACTGCCAGTAGGAGGCGGCCTGCCGGTGTGCGGCGGCGATCTGCGCGCCCAGGCCCGCCTCGGTCAGGCGCAGGTGCAGTTCGTCAGCGGTCCAGCGGTGCACGAGCAGCTCGTGGCCGGCCGTGATGGTGAGCAGGCCCGCGGCCTCGCACTCGGCAATCTGGCCGCCGCGGCTGGCGAGTGCCTCGGCGGCCACCGGTACCCGGAACACCGAGGTACGGAGCAGCAGAGACTTAGCGCCGCTGCTGAGCCGGTCATGCAGCTCGCCGAACATCAGGCCGCCGGCCGCCCAGGCAATGGTCTGGGCGGTGGACTCGGGCAGCCCGGTCGGATCGGTGCCCGGCACCGGCTGGCCGGTCCGGAGCTGGATCGCGGCGGCAAGGCGGCCGGCCAGGTCGCGGTAGCGCTCACCCCGGGCGAGCAGCAGGTCGAGGTACTCCAGAGCCAGCGGATGCCCGGCGGCGAGCCGCCCCACATGGTCGCGCTCGGCCTCATCCAGCAGCTGGATGGCCGGCATCGACGTGGTGAGCTCGGCGACCCCGGACCGGGTCAGCGGCCCGAGCTGGCGGAAGGCGAGCTTGTCCGCCCCCGGCAACGTGAACGGGTGCCTGCAGGTGATCAGCAGTTTCCCGGGCCAGCTGGCCAGCAGGGCGGCCAGGCCCGAGTCGGCGACGGTCCAGTGGCCCGAGTCCTCGGCCAGGTTGTCATCGAAGTTGTCGCAGATGATGAAGTCGGCCTCAGCCGGTCCGGCCGCGAAGCTGGCCGCGCTGACCTCGCCGGTGATGATGCTGACCACGCGGCCCGACTGGATCCGGCTGACTCTGGCCGCGATCTGGCCGGCCAGGGTCGACTTGCCGATCCCGCCCATGCCGTAGATCACCATCGCGGCGCGGCCGGGGC
>JBAPYC010001224.1:0-8104 GCA_049284535.1 Streptosporangiaceae bacterium | reverse complement strand
GTGCTGGACATCCGGGCCGCGGGCGAGCTGCTGCTGCCGCTGGCCCGTCGCTGCGGCGCCGACGCCGACCGCTTCCGGTCCGAGGTCGGGCTGGGCGCCGAGACCGACGCGCTGGACCCGCGGGCCGAGGCGATCACGCTGCTGACCTTGCACGGCGCCAAGGGCCTGGAGTTCGACGTAGTGTTCCTGGCCGGCTGCGAAGACGGCCTGCTGCCGCTGCGGTTCGGCGGAACCGCGCCGCTGGAGGAGGCCGAGGTGGCCGAGGAGCGCCGGCTGCTGTTCGTGGGGATGACCCGGGCCCGGAACCGGCTGGTGCTCAGCTGCGCGGCCCGCCGGACCCGGCACGGCCACCAGGAGCGGGCCGGCCGGTCGCCGTTCCTGGCCGCGGTCGAGGCGGGCCTGCTCGCCCCGGACGGGCCGCTGCGGGCCCACAAGCCACGGGAGCGCCAGCTCCGCCTGCTCTAGCCCGCCTGCTCTAGCCCGCCTGCTCTGGCCCGCCTGCTCTAGCCGGAGAAGAAGCGCCGTTGCAGGCACAGAGTGTTTCCCGGCAGAACATAGGGGACGCGGAGACGAAATCTGGGGAACTGTTCCCGATTCGGGCGCTGGGTGAGCCGCCATACCGTCGCAAGTGAAAGCAATACAGCGACGAAGAAATGGTGATCGACATGAGCATCATGAAGTACTGGCGCAGGCTGGGGATCGTGCTGGCGGGTCTGGGCGGGGCCCTGGCGGCGTTCGTGGCCGCCGCCCCGGCCTCGATGGCCGCGGGCAACCACACATTCGGCAGCGGCATGCCGCCGGCGCCCGCCGGTCCGGCCGCACCGCCGGCCGTGGTCCGCACGGACGTGGTCCGCACGGTCGTGGTGGGCGGCATGCCCGGCTGGCAGATCGCCCTGATCGCGGTGGCCGCCGCACTGGTAGTGGCCGTGGCCGCGGTGCTGGCCGACCGGGCCCGTTCGGCCCGGCGACTGGCGCCGGACCCGGTGTGATTTTGAACGGGGTTAACGCCACCTCGTGGGGGGGCGGCGTTAACCGCCTTCAGGCGGATTGTTTGCTCCTGCGCCCCAACGGACCGCACACTGGCAGCATGGAGCTGCTGGAACGGCAGCCGTCGCTGGACGAGCTGGCCCGGTTCGCACGTGAGGCGCGGGACGGCCAGGGCCGGCTGGTCCTGGTGGCCGGTGAGGCCGGCGTGGGCAAGACCGCGCTAATCGAGCGGTTCCAGCAGGACCTTCCTGAGGCCTGCTGGTCATGGGGGGCCTGCGACGGGCTGTTCACGCCGCGGCCGCTTGGCCCGCTGTTCGACCTGGCGCAGCAGCTCGGCGGCGACCTGGCCAGGCTGTGTGAGGGCGCAGCCGGCCGCGAAGAGCTGTTCGGCGGGCTCCTGCGCCAGATCAGCGACCCGGACTTGCTGAACGTCGTGGTCGTGGAGGATGTCCACTGGGCGGATGAGGCGACCACAGACATGCTGCGGTTCCTCGGCCGCAGGCTCCGGGATCGTCACGTACTCCTGATCGCGACCTACCGGGACGAGAGCCTGGCTTCGGGTCATCCGCTGCTGGTGGCCCTCGGCGACCTGGCGGGAATCAGCTCCACCCGCCGGATGACGCTGGCTCCGCTGTCCGAGGACGCGGTCCGGCAGCTGGCCGGGCCAAGCAAGCTAGACGCTGCCGAACTCTACCGGCTGACCGGCGGCAACCCCTTCTTCGTGGCCGAAGCGGTACAGGCCGGGATAGCGCGGGTCCCGGTGGCAGCCCGGGACGCCGTGCTGGCCCGCGCCGCCCGGCTGAGCGCGCCCGCACGCGATCTGCTCGACGTGGCCGCGCTGACCGGATCCAGGATCGAGCCGGCGCTCATCGAGACGGTGTCACCCGGATCGTCCGCGCTGGTCGACGAGCTCCTGAGTTCGGGGCTGCTGATCGAGGACGGGCGCCGCCTGACATTCCGCCACGAGATCGCCCGGCTGGCGGCCGAGCGGGCCATCCCCGCCCACCGGCGCGTCGGCATCCACACACGGATCCTGGCCGCGCTGATCGGGCTCGGCTGTACGGACGACGCCCGCCTGGCCTTTCACGCGGAGGAGGCCGGCGATGTCCCGGCGGTGCTGCGCTACGCCACGGCGGCCGCGCGCCGCGCCGGGAGCCTGGCCTCGCACCGCGAGGCAGCCGCACAGTACGAACGAGCCCTGCGGTGTGCCGAGGACCTGGATCCGGCCACGGCCGCGGCTCTGTACGACGGGCTGGCCAGCGAGACCGCCCTCATCGACCGGTGGGAGGACGCCGGCGAGGCCCAGGCAAAGGCCCTGGACCTGTGGCGGCAGGCCGGTAACACGCTGCGCGAGGGCGACACCATGCGGAGGCTGTCCCGCACCATGTGGCGCCTGTGTCGCGGGCAGGAAGCGCGAACGGCGGCCGAGTCCGCGCTGCACACGCTGGAGCCGCTCGGCCCCACCCCCGAGCTGGCGTGGGCCCTCGCCGGCCTGGCCGCCCAGCGGATGATGGACACCGAGAACGCGGCCGCCATCGAACTGGCCCAGCGTGCACAGCAGCTAGCCCGGACACTCGGGGTGCCCGAGGTGCTCAGTGACGCGCTCAACACCGAAGGCTGCGCCCAGGACGCCACGGACGCCGACGGGGGCGTCGGCAAGTTGCACGAGGCGCTGCGGATCGCGCTGGCCGGCGGCCTGGAGGAGCAAGCCGGCCGGGCCTACGGGAACCTGCACGCCAGCTTGTGCGCCCGGCGGATGTACGCCGAGGCCGACCCGTGGTTCACCGAGGGTGTCGCTTACTGCGACGAGCACGACGTCACGACCTTCAGCAGCTGCCTGCGGGGCGAGCACACCTGGGCGCTGACCATGACCGGCCGCTGGGACGACGCCGCGTCGCTGAGCACACGCCTGCTGGACGAAGGCGTGGCGTCGCCGGTCAACCGGATCAACCCGCTCACCAGCCTCGGCCTGCTGCGGGCCCGCCGCGCCGAGGCCGGCGCCTGGCCATGCCTGGATGAGGCCGCCGAGGCCGCCGACGCGACCGAGGAAGGCCCGTGGATCCTGCATGTACGGCTGGCGCGAGCCGAGGCCCGCTGGCTTGACGGCCAGACCGAGCTGGCCCGGGCCGAGGCGGAACAGGCCGATGACGTGGCTGAGGGCGGGGACAGCTGGGAACGGGGTGCGGTGGCGGTCTGGCTGCGCCGCTGCGGTTCCCTGCGCTCAGTCCGGGGCGAGCTGGCCGAGCCTTTCCAGCGCGAGATCGAAGGCTATCCAGAGAAAGCCGCGCAGCTGTGGACCGACCTGGGCTGTCACTACGAGGCCGCGCTGGCCCGGTACGACGCGGCCGGGGAACAGCCGCTGCGGGAGGCACTGGCCATCTTCACCGAGCTGGGCGCGCCGGCTGCGGCCCGGATCACCCGGCGGAAGATGCGCGAGCTCGGCATCAGGTCGATCCCGGCCGGCCCGCGCAGCGCGACCCGGGCCGATCCGCTCGGGCTGACTCCCCGCGAGCATGAGGTCCTCGAGATGATCTGCGCGGGTCACACCAACGTCGAGATCGCGTCCCAGCTGTTCATCTCGGCCAAGACCGTCGATCATCACGTCTCGGCGGTGCTGGCCAAGGTGGGCGCGCCCACCCGCGGGGCCGCCGCATCAGTCGCTGCGCGCCTAGGGCTGACCAGCCAAGGAGCCGTCAGGCCAGCTCGCTGACCCGGATATGCGCAGGCCTCGCCCGGCTGGCGGCCGAAGCTGCCGCAGCCCCGGCACCCCGCGGCCGCAGGGCGGCCCTCCGTGAGCAGGCCGAACTGAATCAGGCTCTCGGCCGCATCCACGATCTTCTCCTCGTCCAGCCGGGGTTCCCCAGCCGGACACCCGGCGGACCTTGGCGTTGCTGGGCCGGCGGATCTTGCCCAGATCGGGTACCACCGCCGCCGCTCGGGGATTGACCCGGGCGGCCAGCCGCAGCAGCCAATCCGGCATTACCTTGGCCGGGATGCGCTGTCTTGGCTGGGATGCGCTGCGCATGCTCCGGAAGGCGAACCTTCAGCGTCAGGGCGATCTGGCGCAGGGGCACGATATCACTATTGAATACAATAAACCGCTCGCCGCGCGCGGCCGGATTAGCCATCGCACGCACATGCAATTCCGTCAGGTCGCGCACATCCGCGACACCGAGCGAAATCCGCGAACGCGCGTCATAGCGCCGTCCAGTAGCGCTTTGACGCTGCCGATGGAGCCGGAATAGTCGGGTCCGAACACCGGACGAAGATGCCTGTCGGGTCGATCACCGCCTATCCGAGCGCGCCGCCCTCGCTGGCCATGAAGTCCAACGCCGCCCGCTCGGTCAGCGTCTTGATTTCACGTAGGAGGAGGTCTGCCCGGCTGGTTCGGTCCAAGTGTCCTCGGTGAATCGCCGACTAGCTGGAGGGTGGCCATAGCCGATGGCGCGCACGGGGACGTCATCACCACGCGCTTGCCCCCGGCATCGCGTGCTGCCCGCAGCATCCGCGGGGTGCCGTCCGGGCTGGGACGATGAGGTCGCCCTCGCGAGCCGGCCACCGCCTAGGGCCAGCCTGCGTCGGAGGACAGGTCGGCTACGGCGAAGGTGTGGGCAGCGCTGGCGTCGGAGCCGCCCGCCGTGACCATTGCCGGGACGTCGCTCTCCCGTCAGCGTACGCACGGTGATCCGGACGCGGTAGCCGCCTTTCAGCAGCCACACCATGCAATGAGCCCCGACAAAACGGACCCTGCGGTCACGAACATCAATTCGTCACTCACGTCAGCCCTTCCCTATTACCTGCTCGATCCTGGCGGCCGGTTCAGGCGCTATCCAGACCCCGCTGAGAGCAGTACCGCGAGGGCCAGGAAAGGGCGGGTGGAAATGCTGACGAAAGCTGACTGAACGGGAGGTAAAGGCATCTCGCCGGAATAATTGTTTAGCCGCCCATATGATGGGGAGGCGCTTACAGCGCAGTTCCCCCCAGTTCAGCGTTTATTCCAGCGCAGCGGCAGGAGATGCCCATGTCGCGAGGACGCCACGCCAGGCAAGGCAGGCCGTCGTCGTCTTCAGACGCGCCTCCGGTACTTGCAGCCGGTCCCGCAGGACCGAGCTACGAGGAGCTCCCGGCAGACTCAGCGCGTCCCGGAGGACCAACCTACGAGGACTTGTACGTCGAGTACGCGCCGGCCGCGCGCATGGTTGCGCTGTCGATGGTGCCGCCGGATGTCGCCGACGACATCGTGGCCGAAGCCTTCACGCGCGTGCTGTCAGCCATCCGGTCCGGCCGCGGCCCGCAGCACGCGTTCCGGGCCTATCTGCTGACGGCCGTCCGCCACCTAGCGCTGGACTGGCTGGAGGCCAGGACCCGGGTGAAGGTGGTCGGTGACCTGGACGTCGACGTCGACCCCCCGGAGGCAGTGGCAGACCGGGGCTACGTCTCTCCATGGATCGACCGGCCCGCGGACGCGCACGCCGAAGCGCACGATGAGGACCGCTTGATCACTGCGGCCTTCGCCAAGCTGCCCTCCCGGTGGCGTGAGGTGCTGTGGCAGCTGGAGGTAGAGGGCAAGACGCCCGCCGCCGTGGCGCCGATGTTCGGGCTGTCCGCCAACAGCGTCTCCGCCCTGGCCGTGCGGGCGCGCGAAGGGCTGCGCCAGGCATACCTGCAGGAGCACATCGGCGCGAACCTTCCCGGACCGTGCCAAAGCTACGCGGCGGAGTTCGGCGCTGGGGCTCGTGGCCGACTGAGCAACCGCCGCCGGGCGGCCATGCAGGAGCACCTCGGGCACTGCTCGCCGTGCCAGGACCTGTTCGCCGAGCTGACCGAGCTCAACAGCCGCCTTGGCAGCATCCTTACCCCGGCAGCGCTCGCCGCCGCCGGCGCGAGCCTGCGCTCGGGGCGTCACGTGGCGATCGCACGGACCGCGCTGACCGGCCACTGGAAGAACTGGCGCTGGCATCCCGTGACGTCCGCCGCGGGCGCTGCGGCCGGAGTGGTGGCGGCCGGCGGCATGCTGTTCGCGGTCAACATCACGCACGCCCCCGGCGCGCCATCCCACACCACCGTCCAGGCCGCCGCTCCGGGCGCTCCCATCATCGGTTCTCCGGCCCATCGGCGCGGTAGGGGTGGCGGTGGTGGCAGCGGCGGCGGAGCCGGCTCACTGGCCGGGACGGGCACTCCGGCAGGCCCGGGCGCTCCGGCCGGCACCGGTCTGCCCTCTGGCACCGGTCTGCCCTCCGGAACCAGCTCGCTGTCCGGCTTCGTCTCATCCGCTAGCCCGGGCGATGGCTACCAGGCACCGACTCCCTCCGGCGCCGACCTGCCCCTTACCGACTTGGTCAGCACCGTCGGCACCACCGCCTCCGACGTCACCGGGACCCTGGGCGACACGGTGTCGGGCCTGACCGGCACCGCCGGCGACACCCTCTCCGGCGTCACCGGGACACTTGGCACCACTACCGGCGGCCTCACCGGCACCGTCACGGGCCTGACCGGCACCGCCGGCAACAGCCTCGCGGGCGTCACAGGAACACTGGGCACCACCACAGTCGGCCTCACCGGCAGCGTAGGCGATACCGTCACGGGCCTGACCGGCACCGCCGGCGACACCCTCTCCGGCGTGACTGGAACCGCTGGCGACACCGTCTCGGGCCTTACCGGCACTGTGGGCGGCACTGTCACCGGCCTGACCGGCACGACCGATGCGGCCCTCGCGGGCGTCACCGACACCCTGGGCACCACCGCCGCGGGCCTCACCAGCACCGTAGGCGACACCGCCTCCGGCGTAACCGGCACCGTCGGCGACACCGCCGCCGGCCTCACCAGCACGGTCGGCCCCACGGTCTCGGGACTCACTGGCACGGTAGGTGACACCGCCTCCAGCGTGACCGGCACCGTGGGCGACACCGTCTCGGGCCTTACCGGCACTGTGGGCGGCACTGTCACCGGCCTGACCGGCACGACCGATGCGGCCCTCGCGGGCGTCACCGACGCCCTGGGCACCACCGCCGCCGGCCTCACCAGCACCGTAGGCGACACCGCCTCCGGCGTAACCGGCACCGTCGGCGACACCGCCGCCGGCCTCACCAACACAGCCGACGCGGCCCTCGCGGGCGTCACAGGGACACTTGGCACCACCGCCGCCGGCCTCACTGGCACCGTGGACAGCACGGTCACAGGCCTGAACAGTACGGTCGGCCCCACAGTCTCGGGCCTGACCGGAACTATCGGCACCACGGTCTCGGGTGCCACCAGCACCGTGGGCGGGACCGTCACGGGCATCACCGGCGCAGCCGGGGGCACCGTCTCCGGCGTAACGGGCACCGTCGGCACCACCGCCAACGACCTCGCCGGAACCATCGGCACTACTGTTTCGGGTGCTACCAGCACCGTGGGCGGCACCGTCACGGGCATCACCGGCGCAGCTGGCGGTACCGTCTCCGGCGTAACCGGGACCGTCGGCACCACGGCTAACGACCTCGCTAGCACCGTAGGAAGCACCGCAGCAGGCGTAGCCGGGACGGCCGGAGACACCGTGAGTGGACTAAGTAGCACCGCCAGCACCGCCGCAGCCAATGTGGCCAGTACGGCCAGTACGGCCAGCGCCGCCACGACCGGCGTGACCGCCGCCATCCCGGCCGTGACCAGTGCGGCTAGCACCGCCACGGGTGCGGTCAGCGGTGTCGCCAGCTCGGCCGACAGCACCGTCCCAGCCGCCACGAGCACGGCCAGCAACGCGGCATCAAACGCGGCTGACACGGCCGGCGCCACCGTCTCCGGGCCCGCCAACGCCGCCAGTAACACCGCCAGCGCGGCGACCAGTGCCGTGACCGGTGCGGTCAGCAGTAAAGCCGCCACCGCCGCGAACACCGTTCAAGCAGTCGCCAGCACGGTGGGCAGCGGCACGAACACCGCCTCCAATACCGCACCCGCCAGCGCAGCCAGCAGCACACCGGCGCCCGTCAGCAGCGGCGGCAACTCCGGAACGTCGAGCAGCGCGGCCGCCACGACGAGCACCGCCACGAGCACGGCCAGCAACGCGGCATCAAACGCGGCTGACACGGCCGGCGCCACCGTCTCCGGGCCCGCCAACGCCGCCAGTAACACCGCCAGCGCG
>JBAPYC010001223.1:0-12647 GCA_049284535.1 Streptosporangiaceae bacterium | reverse complement strand
ACCAGATACCGCGCCGACGCAGCGCCACCGCCAGCGTCGTCGCCATGGCCCTGACCCTGGTCGTCAGCCTGATCATGGCGGGCGTAACGCTGCCGCTGATCTCGGCGCACGCCGCCCGGCAGTACTGGTGGGTGCTGGCGATCACGCCGCTGGCGGTGGCCTGCCTGTGGCCGCCGGTGATCAAGTACGTGCTGGACCGGGCGCTGAAGCTGGCCCGCCGGGCGCCGCTGGAGAAGCCGGTCAGCCTGGCCGGCACGGCCAAGGCGCTGGGCTGGACCACGCTGGGCTGGCTGCTGTTCGGGGTGCACGCCTGGCTGCTGATCAGCGAGTTCGCCGGCCGGGACGGCCGGACGTTCGCGCTGGCGCTGGGGGGTTACGCGCTGGCCTGGGCGGTCGGGTTCCTGATCATCTTCATCCCGGGCGGGATCGGGGCCCGGGAGGTTGCGCTCGTCGCCGTGCTGGCCCCGGTCATGTCGGCGGCCTCCGCGCTGGTCGTGGCGCTGGTCTCGCGGGTGGTGATGACCATCGGCGACCTGTTCTGGGCCGGGACCGGGCTGGCCATCGGCCGGTTCAGCCGGCCAGCACCACTTCCAGATACGCAGCCCAAGCCGGTCCCGGATCAGCCGGCGCTATCTGGGAACGAAGCCGGCTCACCTCCCCCGGCGCACTGATCGCGACGAGGGCCCGGAGCAGGTCCTCGGCGTCGCCGGGCGCGCAGATCAGGCCGTTCACGCCGTCGGTGACGTGCTCGGCCAGGGCGCCGGCCGTGGTGGTGATGACCGGGACGCCGTGGGCGAACGCGAGCAGGGCGTTCTGTGAGGCGGTCGCCTCGCGGTAGGGCATGACCAGGACGTCGGCCGCGGCGAACAGGGCCGGGATCTGATCGGCCGGGACGTAGCCGGGGCGCAGCGTGACCCGGTCGCCCAGGCCGAGGCCGGCGATCAGCTGCTCGGTGTCGGCCGTGCCGCCCCAGAACTCGCCCGCGACCGTGAGCGTGAGCTGCTCCGGGGCCCGGGCCAGGGCACGCAGCAGCACGTCCAGGCCCTTGTAGGGGCGGACGATGCCGAAGAACAGCAGCCGGCACTGCCGCGGGTCGGTTACCGGAGCCCGTTCGGAATTCTCCGGGAGGGAAGCGGACGCGGCGGCCGGCAGATGCGGAGGCATCCGCACCGCCGTGATCGGGACGTCCGGGGCCAGCGTGCGGGCCTGGGCCGCCTGCTCGGCGGAGTGCACGATAACCGTGTCCACGCGCGAGAGCAGGGCCCTGGTGAGCGCGACATCGCCGGGCCGGCGCTCGTGCGGCAGGACGTTATGGCAGATCACCGCGGTGCGCGGGTGCTTGGGGCTGCGCCGCAGGGCGGCGAGCATGGCCAGGTACGCGGGCACCTGCACGGGGGTGAGCAGGGCGAACACGACCAGGTCGGCGGACCGGAGGCGGCGGCCCTCGGCCAGCCAGCCGTCCGGACGGTACCAGGCCAGGCGCCTGCGGGTACGCGGGTAGGGCTCGCCCTCGGGGACCTCGATGGTCTGCTGGCCGGGGTAGAGCCGGGCCGGGTACTGGGCGTGCCAGGATTCGATGACGACGTCGTGCCCGGCGGCGGTGAGGCGATGGGCCAGTTCGGTGGTGTGCTGGGCGCCGCCGCCCTTGTACGGGTGCGCCGGGCCCACGAGGGCGATCCTCATGTTTCCTGCCTGTCTATCAGGCGCCGGGGCGCGCGGGGGTGCTGGGCGGGTTGCTGGGAGGATACTAGGCCGCGCCGCTCCCCGGTGACGTATTCGCGGGCAGGGACATCCACACGGTGTAGTGGATCAGCCACGTCCGGGTGGGCGGGGAGGTCAGGTTGTGCGCTTCCTGGGAGGTCAGCAGGTTGACCACCTGGGTGGGAGGGGGGCCGTACTGGGTGAGTTCGGCCTGGTTCTCGGCCAGCAGGACGGGGCGGCGGCCCACGCTCTCGATGCGCTGCACGGCGTTGCGCACGGCGGCCTGCTCGCTGGGCGTTGCGGCCGGGTCCAGGGTGGCCGTGGGGACGCCGCAGATTCCCCGGACGACCTGGGCGAACCGGTCGGCGGTGAGAGAGTCCACGATGACCACGGAAGCGCCCGGGCCGATGCTGCGGCACAGCTTGTTCACCGCGGTGAGCTCGCCCACGCCGATGCGCCGGAAGGCCATGCCATGGGCGTCGAAGCCCTGGGAAGTGGAGCCGAGATCCAGGGTGGTCAGCGCGGTCGGGATGACGAGGGAGGCCATGGCGCAGGTGGCCACCACTGCCGCGGTGGCCTTGCTGCGGCCGAGCCGGGCGGCGGCGTCCTTGAGCCAGGTCACGGCCCAGGTCGCGGCCAGGATCAGGCCGGGCAGCACGAACGGGACCAGACGGCGGCTGGCCCAGGGCTGGTCCGGGGCCACCGCCGGGTCGTACAGCACGGTCACGATCACCCAGATGGCGATCATCAGCGGGAGCGCCCAGATCCGGGCCACGCCGGTGTCGTCGTTCCATTCGATCAGCGCCTTGGCGCACCGTCGGGCCAGCACGGCCAGGCCGAACGCGCCGAGCAGCACGGCCGGGACCCCGATGTACCAGAACACCCAGTACAGACTGTCCTGGTAGTACTGATCCTTGCCGTCCACGGGCAGGCCCGCGAGCTTCTGGAGTTCGGCGACGTAGGCGATGGAGGCCGGGATGGTTTCTCCGCGCACCGTCTGGAACAGGGGTCTTATCGCGAAGCCGACGAAGATCAGCGCGGTGATGGCGGCGGCCGCGGCGGGGATTTTCCGGACCGGCTTCGCGGCGGTGACGCGCCTTAGTGCGGCGCGGGCTTTCGGGCTGGCAGTGATGGCGACGGCCACGGCGGTCAGCACCACGACCAGGGCGACGATCGCGGCCAGCGGCCGCAGGAACTGCGCCTCCAGGTCCAGGTAGGGGCGGGACTTGAGGAAGCCGTCGGCCAGGCCGTAGGCCACCCCGATGACCAGGCCGGTGGTGAACGGGACGGCCTGACGCCGGCGGCCGGCGAGCATGACGCCAATGAACGGGACGGCCGGGAGGATGTCGCTCAGGCCGTCGATGCGGACCAGAATGGTGAGCCCGAGCGCCAGGCCGGCCAGGCCAGCCAGGACCCGGTCCTGATGGGGCCAGGGCGTCGGCTGGGTCTGGCTTGGGCTCGGGGTCTGGCTTGGGCTCGGGGTCTGGCTTGGGCTTTGGGTCTGGCTTGGGCTTTGGGTCTGGCTGCGGCGGATGGTGAGGGAGTCGGCCAGCAGGCATAGGCCGCCGAACAGCAGCACCTGGGCCAGCGGCTCGCTGAACGTGCTGCGGCTGGTGTACTGCTCGGGCAGGCTCAAGGCCAGCACGGCCGCGGCCGCCGGCGCCCAGCGGGGGCCAACCAGCCGGCCGGCCAGGCCGCCGAATGACAGGACGGCGGCGCCGCCGATCACCGGAGTGAGGACGAGGGCGGCCGGGATCCCGCCGAGCCAGATCGCGGCCGCGATGGCCAGCGGCATGCCGGTCATGAACTGCGGGACGATGCCGGAGCCGCGCGGGTAGTAGTTGACGCTGGCGAACGACAGGCCGTGGGCGGCAGCGGCGTGGCTGGTAACGCCGAACGCGGCGGCCGAGTCCGGGATGGGCAGCGAGCCGTGGTGCGCGATCCAGTACCCCACCTCGAGATAGGTCGACGGGTCACGCAGGAAGATGATCTGCTCGGTGCGTTCGGCGATCTGCCAGAGGGCGAAGGCGACCGCGACCGCGACGGTGGCGGCGACGGCCCACCATGGGGTGCTGGTGGCGCGTGATGAGGCTTGCTGGGGTGCGGCGGGCTGGGGTGCGGTGCGCCAGGCTGGCCAGGTGGTGGGGAGCTGGCGGACGGCGAAGAAACACAGGCCAAACGCCAGCGGGGCGAACATGAACACCATGGGCCGCGCCGACAGGCGGTCGGCCAGCAAGAGCGGCAACCCCGGAAGCAGCCAGGCCGCGACCAGCAGGGCCGGCACGACGGTCATGGCGCCGAACAGCCACCCGGCCCGGTTCCCAGTGCCGTACGCGCTGGGCCTGACCTGCACCGGAGCATCTTCCGCCTCGGAGACCCCAGTGACCCCCGAGCCTCGCGGTCCTTGACGCACGGACCTACTTTAGGGCCTTAGCCTGGGCGCCCGCGCGCTCCGGGCGCGGGCTTCCGCGGGCTCGGGAAGGGCGTGGTTGTGGTGGCGGAGCCCGTCTTATGGCCCCGTTGCCGCAACGACGCCCTTGTTAGCTCGGGGTTGCGGGTGGACGGGGCGCGGGGGTGCGCGCGGGCTGGGTGAGGGGGCGCGGGGTGGGGCTTGCGATTCAACGAATGCGGATCTCTACGCAATAGATTCTGTAGAACGCCACATTCATCGAATTTCGGGGTGGGGGCGCTGGGGCCGGTGAGGTTTCTGCGGATCCGGTGAAGGACCGCGGCGGCTAAGGTTAGCCGGAGACGGGAAAGGTTTCCGCGGGGGCGGCCGGGGTTAGCCGGGTAAGCCAGAGACTAGGAGCTCGGGTTCCGTGGGGGTGGGGGTCTTGCGGCCTTCTCGGGAGACCGCGAGCCACAGGACCATGGCGGCCGGGTAGATGAAGTAGCCGAACCGGGTCGACGGGGCCAGGATGAACATCGCGGACAGGCCGGCGACCAGGCGGATGGTGGCGGCGGGCACGTCGTGGGGCGGCCGGATGACCAGGGATACCGCGATGGCCACGCCGCAGCCGATGAGCATGATGACCACGATGGTGTGGCCGATCACGCCGGTCTGGGCCAGGACGTGCCCGAGCAGCGGGCTGTCCGCCTGGGACTTGACGCTGGCCAGGCCGAGCGGGAACAAGATGGTGTTCTTGACCAGGGCGCCCGGCTTGAGGATCGCGAAGGGGCCGACGATGACCACGACCACGGCCAGGGCCACGGCGGTGAACCGCCACGCGGCGCGCTTGCCGTCGCGCACGTACAGGAGAGCGAACGCCACCACCAGGGCGGGCCAGGCGGTCGCCTTCATCGAGGAGGCGATGCCCAGGGCCACGCCGGCAGCGACCGGGCTGCTGGCGCGGGACCGCCAGAGCAGGGCAAAGCCCAGGCACAAGAACGCCACCATGGGCACGTCGGTGCCGCCCACGCAGAGCTCGAACGCGATGATCGGCGAGGCCGTCATGAGCAGGGCCCAGCGGACCGAATCGCGGGCCCCGGCGATGCGCAGGGCGCAGGCGAACACGGCCAGGAACACCAGGCCGAACCACACCCGGGGGTCGGTCAGCAGGCCGTGGCCGAGCAGGGCCTGCGGCACGCCGAACGCGGCCATCAGGGGCAGGTACGGGTTGTAGGCGTTCGGGTTGGTCGTGTTGGCCAGGGCCTTGCTGGTGTTGTAGGGGGTTCCGTCCTTGATCAGCGTGTGCGCGGAGTTGGCCACCACGCCCACCTCGGGCTCGCCGTGGCCGGTGGCGATCAGCCATATCAGCGGGAGCAGGATGGCGCCGCAGACCATGGCGGCCAGCGCGATGTCCACCCCGACGGTGCCGCGATTGCGCCAGATCAGCACGGCCAGGGCGGCGACCCCGTAGGCGCAGGCGGAGGACAGGCCCCACAGCTTGTGCAGGTCGTCGTGACTGAAGAAGTGCACACCCAGGCCGAACACGGCACAGACCACTAGCCCGCTGAATAGCCAGATCCAGGGCATGGTGGCAACCGACTGCCAGCCGGTGGGCGCAGCAGTATCCCCGTCGCCCCAGGCCCCCGCCTTCGGCGCGAGTTCGCGGGATCCGCGACTCTCCACCTGCTACATAGTACCCCCGGGGGGTCAGCGCTGCTTGCCCGCGGGCTCGTGGCGCGGTTTCTGCAGGCTGGTCCTGCGGGCTGGGATGCCCATCTGGGGGAGGACCGCTCGCAGCCCTCCCCCGGATGGAACAGCAACCGGGTCCAGTTCCCTCCCCAGACCGGCCACCGTGAACCTTGGCTCCCGGCAAACCGACGGCTCACCGGACCTATATATACCGATTAGCGGCATATCGGTCAATAGGCCGGTCAGATGACGGGGGGGCGGCCGGCCTTGGTCATGCGCCAGGCGGTGCGCATCGAGATGGGGTGCCGGGCGCCGGGGTCGGCGCGCCAGCCCTCGGCGAAGCCGGCGAACCAGGGGCGCAGATGCGCGGGCTTAGCCCGCTCGCGGGCCACGGTCAGCGCCATCCAGTCGCCCAGGTAGGCCAGCGCGAGCGGCCAGGGCAGATTGCGCCGGGCCAGCAGCACCCGGTTGCGGCCGTCCCGGCGGCGGAAGGTGTCGTAGCGCGCGTTCGGCATGGTGTGGTGGCACATGTGCGCGGTTGCGTCGTACTCCAGCTGGTAACCGCGGTCCATCAGCCGCCAGGCCAGGTCGGTTTCCTCGTGGCCGTAGAAGAACGAGTCCGGGTAGCCCCCGGCCTGCAGGTAGGCCGAGCGCCGGATGGCCGATGCCCCGCCCAGGAACGTGGTCACCACCGAGGAGCGCTCGGGGTCCCCCGCCCGCAGCCGGGGCACGTGCCAGCGGGCGCCCGGGCCGCCGCCGGGATCGACCACCCGCATCGACAGCACGGCCAGCGCTGGGTCGGCGGCGAACCTGGCCGCGACATGAACGGCCAGGTCCGGGTCGGGGTACCAGCCGTCGTCGTCCAGGAACAGCACCACGTCGCCGGTGCACGCCTGCACCCCAGCGTTGCGGCCGCCCGTCACCCCGAGGTTCTCCGGCAGCCGCACCGTCCGCACCCCGGCGGGCAGGCCGGTCACGTCGGCCCCGTTGCCCACCACGACCAGCTCGACGGCTGGACCGCGCTGGGTCAGCACGCTGTCGATGGCCCGGCTGACCTCGGCCGGCCGGTCGCCCATGGTCAGGATCACGCAGGACAGCGTCAGCGCCGGGGCACTGGCCGCCGGGGCGCTGGCTGCCGGGGCGCTGGCTGCCGGGGCACTGGGCGTCGGGGCACTGGGCGCCGGGGCGTGCACGCCGCTTCGTTCGGCCTGATGGGTTGTCACGCCGGGTGCCTCCTGTTCGCTCATCTGAGCCGCCGGGAGGCCACGATGACCACCATGTGCGCCACGGCCATCAGCGCGCCGACGGCCAGGGCGGCCACGACCAGGACGCGCGTGGCGGTCAGGGTGCCGGTGACCGTGTCCGCGATGGCCGCCGCCAGGATGAGGAGGGACAGTTCAACGGCCTGAACGAGCCGGTGCACGCGCAGCACAGAGGCCAGCCGCCGGGCCTGGGCCAGGCCCTGGGACCGGGGTGCCAGCGCCTCGTCGTCGTGCTTGCTCTCCAGCCCGGAGGCGGCCCGGGCCACGATCACGCTGTCGGTCTCCGCCTTGATCAAGGTGGCGCAGATCGCCGCGGCCAGGCCCGCGCTCACGTAGCCGCCGCTCAGGTGGAAGTGCCCCTGGGCCCGGACGCCCAGCCCGGCCAGCAGCAGCGCCTCGGCGATGTAGTGGCCCATCCGGTCCAGGTAGATCCCGGCCGGGGAGAACCTGCTCCTCAGCCGGGCCAGCTCGCCGTCCGAGCAGTCGAACAGCAGGTAGAGCTGGATCAGCAGCGCCACCCCGATGGCGGCGGCCAGGCCCGGCACGGCGGTCAGGACGCCGGCGGCCGCCCCGGCGACCATGAAGCAGACGGTGACGCCGTTCGGGGAAAAGCCCAGCCGGGCGAAGACCATGGTGGCGTACGGGGACAGCTTGCGCATGTAGAGGCGGCCGAACCAATGTTCGTCGTTGAGCCGGGCCAGCACCTCGGGGGGCTGGCCCTTGGCCCGCACCTCGGCGAGCGTCGGCGCGGTGCTCATGCGGCGCTCCGGATCGCGGCGGCGAATGTTTGGACGCGGTCGGCTGTGACGCTCTCGTCCAGGGCGAGCGCCTCCAGGATGGTGTACCGGCCCGGGCGGGTCGACGGCGCGTGCATGACCGCCTTGGTGAACTGGTCCGGGCGCAGGCCCAGGTCGGCCGGGGTACGCGGCAGCTCGTGCCGGGCCAGGCAGGCCGCGGTCAGCGCGAAACCCCGCTCGTCGCCGCGCAGGTAGGTGCAGAACAGCGCGCCCACCCCGGCCAGCTCGCCGTGCGTGCCGGCGCCGGGGTAGAGCTGGTCGATGGCGTGCAGGATCTCGTGGTCGCCGCCGCTGCCCGGCCGGCTGGAGCCGGCCACGGACATGGCCATGCCGGACAGGATCAGGGATTCGGCCAGCACGGTGAGGAAATCGTCGTCGGCGATCGTGCCCGGCTGGTGCAGCACCGCCTGCGCGGCGGTGCGGGCCATGGTGACCGCGAGCCCGTCCACCGGCTCGCCGCGGTCGGCGGCGGCCAGCTCCCAGTCCGCGATGGCAGACAGGTTGTTCACCACGTCCCCGATCCCGGCCCGGACCATCCGCGGCGGCCCGGACCGGACCCGGTCCAAGTCTACGATCACGCCGACCGGGGGGACCACCCCGTAGGAGCCCTTGCCCGACTCGTGCTCCAGCGAGCTGACCGGCGAGGCGATGCCGTCGTGGGCCAGGTTGGTGGCCACCGCGACCATCGGGATCCCGGCCATGTGGGCGGCGAACTTGGTCACGTCGATGGTCTTGCCGCCGCCGATGCCGGCCACCACCTCGTAGGAGTCGGCCCGCAGCCGCTTGCCCAGGCTGACCGCGGCGTCGACGGTCGCGTCCTGCACCCGGAACACCTCGGCGCCGCCGATGTCCAGGTCGGACAGGATGCTGTCACCCTGGCTGAGGCCGACGGCCACGGCGATCCGGCCCTCGGTGGCCATCCGCTGGTCGGCCAGCAGCGTGCCCAGCCCCGCGATCGCGCCACGCCGCACGTCAACGACGAGCGGCGCGGTGAGGATGCGGGCCAGCTGCACGGACGTCCTTCCGGGTACGCCAAGACGAACAGAAGCTAAGCGGGAGACTACCGGTTCGCGAACCAGGGCACGGACATACGCGCTACGGGCTCAGCAGCGCGCCGCGATCTGGCGGGCCCGCCGCAGGTCGTCGTGGTTGTCGACCTCCACCCACTCGACCTCACCGATCGGCGCGACACCGATGGCGCCGCCGCGGTCGGCCAGTTCCTGGAAGCCGTCCTCGTAGTACAGCGAGGGGTCGCGTCGCCAGGTGGTCTCCAGCGCGTCGGCCAGCGGGGCAGCGGCGGGCGCGCCGATGAGGGTGACCCCGATGTACTCCCCGTAGGCCAGCGCCGGGTCCATCAGCTTGGTGATCCGGGTGATCTGCCCTGCGCCGTCGATGACGACCTTCATCTCCTCCTGCGCCAGCGGCTTGACGTCGTCCACGGCCAGCACGATGTCCGCGGGCAAGCCCGCGGCCAGCAGCGTCTTCTCGACCGAGACGGGATGCACGGTGTCGCCGTTGACGAGCAGGGCACCAGCGGCGAAGTGCTCGCGGGCCAGCCACAGGGAGTAGGCGTTGTTCCACTCCTCGGCGCGGTCGTTGTCCACCAGCGTCAGCCGGACGCCGTGCTTGCGCTCCAGGTCGGGGACCCGGTCGCGAACGACGGCGGCGGCGTAACCGACCACGATCACGACGTCGTGCAAGCCGACCGCGGCCAGGTTGCGCAGGGCGATGTCGAGGATGGTGACCGGGCCGTCCACCGGCAGCAGGGCCTTGGGCAGCGCGTCCGTGTCAGGCCGGAGCCGCCGGCCTGCGCCTGCGGCGAGGACCATCCCGATCAACCGGCGCCTCCTCGATCGTCGTCCCGGGTACCCGGAGCCAGCCGCTGAGAAATTCCCAGCAGAAAAGCAACCAAAGATAACCCGAAAGCAACGCGAAGGCCAACGGCAGGATTCCGGCGATCGCCGCGATGCCCGCGACCAGCATCCGGCCCTCCCAGCCCAGGCCGAACCGGTCGGCCGCCAGCCCGTATCCAGCCCGGGCCCGGTAGGCCAGGTCGATGTGCCGGAGCAGCACCGCGGCCAGGAGCGCGAAGACCAGCGCCCCGGTGACATGCCGGGACAGCCCGAGGGCGGCCAGGAACACGCACTCCCCCGCGGTCAGCAAGGCGGGCACGAGCCAGTCCAGCCGGCCGTCGTGCGGATGCCAGGCGCCCAGGGCAGCCAGGAACATGGCCTCGACTGGGGTGAGGATCAAGATGCCGGACAGGTTGCCCAGCCCGAGCCCGGCCAGGACGCAGGTGACGAACAGGCCGACCAGCAGCGGGGGCAGCGGGATCAGGCGTCCCTGCGCCAGCAGGCCGAACCAGCGGGCCAGTATCCCGTCGCCGCGGTAGGCGACCAGCTGGCCGTCTGCGTCGTCCGGTTCCTGGCCGCTCAGCGAGCGGGCGATCTGCCCGCCCAGCAGCCAGCCGGTGGCCAGCGCGCCCCAGGCCAGCAGGGCAACGAAGGTCAGCCGCGGGCCGAAGAACACCGCGGTGAACACGATCAGCACCAGCCGCTCCCCGGCCGGCAAGATGGCGGCCTGCTCCACCGTGCGCATCACCGAGCGGGGGAAGAGGTTGCCGGGGCCGCGGGCCGCTTGCTCATAGCCGAGTTCGGCCATCTTGCGCAGGCCAAGCAGGATCGCGGCCGCGACGGCCAGCCGCCACACCCCAGCCGTCCCGGTGCCGCCGATGGTGGCGATGAAGGTGTGCTGCAGCGCGCCGCCGAAGCTGCCGTCCAGGCCGGGCACGCTGGTCCCGCCGGTCCCGGGCACGACGATCCTGTGCGCGACGCTCCCGGGCGCGCCGGTCGCGGGCACGATGATCACGTGCGCGAGGGTCGGGGGGATTTCCGCGCTGACGGCCAGGGCGGCGTAGAGGCCGAGCTCGGTGAGCAGCCCGGTCGCGGCTCCCAGCCAGCTGATGAGGGGCCACTTGCTGGCGGGGCTGGTAGCGGCGAGCAGCGAGCCGGCCCGGCCGGCCAGGAATGACCCGGTCAGCGCGACCACCGCCAGCAACGTGGCCCGCACTGCCAGCTCGGAGAACCAGATCGCGGCGATCAGGCCCAGGCCGAGCGAGATCCCGTAAAGCGAGGCAGGGGTGAGCCGGCGCTGCCCCGCCCAGCGGGCCACATCCTGGGCGGCCGGGTCAGCCAGCAACTGGGTGACGGCGCCTTCGCTGTCCGGCCCGGCGTCCAGCACCCGGACGGTGACGCCGCGGCGGGTAAGCTCCGCGACCAGCGTGTCCACGCCCACGGGCCCGGCGTCGGCGGCGGCCAGCGCCTCGGCCGCGATGGCGAGCGCGTCCAGATCGGGCCGGTCCACGATCAGCGCGCCGCCCTCGGGCGGCACGGGTTCGGCGTCCTCGTCCGCGCTCCAGCGGGCCGGCTGCCCGGCACCGGTGAAGGCGGCGGTGCCACCCGCGGCCAGCAGCCGGGCCAGAACCGGCTCGGGACAGGCGTCGTCGCCCACGCACAGCAGAACCTGCTCGCCCACGGCCCTCGCCGCGGCGGCCACAGTCAGCAAGCCGGGCCCGGTCCGTTCGGCCGCGTCCACGCGGCGCACGCCGAGCGATTTGAGCTGGCCGCACAGCCCGGCGTCCGCATCGCCCGAAAGGACTAGTGCGACGGTCATGCCTGCCCTCCGAGCGGCGCCCAGGCCGTTGCGATTCGCGCCTCAGCGTTACGAAATGTAGCCGGCGGTCACGCCAGCGGCTGGGATGGACACGCCGGCCGTTCATGATCCACCGAAGTCGCTGACCGAATACCCGCCCGGACATGTCCGAAAACGCCACGTAACCGACACGCGACCTTTGTCAGCGCAGGCTGGGCTGGCGGCCTCGCGGCTTCGGCGATGGCTTCTATCGTTTGGGCCGCGATTCCCGGGGACGAAAGGTGTCGAAACCATGATCATGGGCCGAAACGAACAGTATTTAGCCTGAAATGCCCATGATCATGAAAGAGGTGCCTTATGAGCATGGGCACGGCGTCCGAGTAGGTGCACCAGAGGCGGCTGGGGCGGGGCTGGTTTCTGGGACTACGCGGCAGACGGACGGAGGCGGCGCGTTACGGGGGGCCGGGGGTCGGGTCGCCGGGGGTGGGGTCGCCGGGGGTGGGGTCGCCGGGGATGACGATGCCGGTTTCGTAGGCGAGGATGACGGCCTGGACGCGGTCGCGCAGGCCCAGCTTGGCCAGGAGGTTGCCGACGTGGGTCTTGACCGTGGCCTCGGTGACGAACAGCTCGGTGGCGATCTCGGTGTTGCTGCCGCCGCGGGCCAGCCGGACCAGGACCTCGCGTTCGCGGGCGGTCAGCGAGGCGAGGCGCTCCGGGGACGGGGCAGCCTCGGCCGGGCGGCGAGCGAACGCCTCGATCAGGCGGCGGGTCACGGTCGGGGCGAGCAGGGCGTTGCCCGCGGCCGCGGCCCGGACCGCGGCGACCAGGTCGGCCCGGGGCGAATCCTTGAGCAGGAACCCGCTGGCCCCGGCGCGCAGCGCCTCGTAGACATACTCGTCCAGGTCGAAGGTGGTGAGCATGACCACCTTGGGCGCGGCCGGGGCGGCCGTGATCCGGCGGGTCGCTTCCAGCCCGTCCATGACCGGCATGCGGATGTCCATCAGGACCACATCGGGCTGGTACGCCTGGACCGCGGCCACGGCGGCCTCGCCGTTCGCGGCCTCTCCGGCCACGGCGATGCCGTCGGTGGCGTCCAGGATGACGCAGAACCCTGAGCGGACAAGCTCCTGGTCATCGACCACGAGCACCCGGATGTGT
>JBAPYC010001222.1:0-2792 GCA_049284535.1 Streptosporangiaceae bacterium | reverse complement strand
GCGCAGGGAAGGGCTTTCATGATCATGGTCCGAAATGACTAAATAGTGTTCGAAAATGCCCATGATCATGGAAAACGGGTCTGAGCGGGGCGGGCGGGTCGGGGTGGCCCGGGGACATCAGGGGCTCGGTAGCATCTGACGTGCTACGGTGACACGATGAGTGACGCCCTCGACGGTAAGCGGAGTGTGCTGCCAGCCGGGGCCGCCCCGGACGAGCCGGAGCCAGGCGGGCAATCCCGCGATCCCGGCCGGCCCGCGGCGCGGGCCGAGACCAGGGCTGGGGGCCGGCGCCAGATCGGGATTAGGGAGCTGCGCCAGCACGCGAGCGTGTGGGTGGACCTGGCCGAGCGAGGCTACACGGTGGACATCACCAACCGGGGCCGGCTGGTCGCCCAGCTCGTTCCGGCCCGCGAGCCGGATAGCCCGCTGGAGCGGCTGATCGCGGCCGGGATCATCGAGGCGGCCGAGGAACCGGGCGGCGTCGGCGACATCGAGCCGTACCCCGCGCCAGCCGGCGGGACGGCGCGGGCGGAGGGCCGGCCGTGATCTATCTCGAGTCCTCGGCTCTGGTCAAGCTGGCCCTGACCGAACCGGAGTCGGCGGCGCTGGCGCGGTGGCTGGCCGAACGCGCTGACCAGCCGCTGGTCTCCAGTGCGCTGCACCGGGCCGAGGTGGCGCGGGCCGTCTGGCGGGCCGAGCCGGGGGCGCTGCCGCGCAGCTACCGGGTGATGAAGCGCATCGCGCGGGTCGCGCTGACCGCCGACGTGCTCGATGATTCGGCCACGCTGCAGCCGCAGGACCTAGTCGCGGCGCAGGCCATCCACCTGGCCTCGGCGCTTGTACTCAAGCAGGACCTGATCGCGTTCGTCAGCTACGACCAGGAACTGCTCGCGGCGGCCAGGGACGCCGGGCTCCCGGTCGCCAGCCCCGCGGGCTAGAAGGCCGCGGGCTAGAAGGCCGCGGGTTAGAAGGCCGCGGGCTCGGTGTAGGCGCCCCACTCGTCGCGCAGGGCGCCGCAGATCTCGCCCAGGGTGGCCTCGGCCCGGGCCGCGTCCAGCAGGGGCGGGACCATGTTGACGTTCTCGGTACGGGCCGCGGCGACCAGGGCGGCCAGGGCCGCGTCCACCGCATCGCGGTCGCGGGCGGCGCGGCGGGCGCTGAGCACCTTCACCTGCTCGCGCTCGACCTCCGCGCTGATCCGCAGGATCTCCAGCGGCTCGGCCACGGTGCCGGTGTGGGTGTTGACGCCGACGATCTTCTTCTCGCCCTTCTCCAGCTTCTGCTGGTAGGCAAATGCGGCCTCGGCTATCTCGCCGTTGAACCAGCCGTTCTCGATGCCCTGCAGGATGCCGCTGGTCATCGAGCCGTCCGCGCTCATCTCCTTGATCCGGGCGAAGATGGCCTCGGCCTCGGCCTCCATCCGGTCGGTCAGCGCCTCGATGTACCAGGAGCCGCCGAGCGGGTCGGACACGTTCATCACGCCGGTCTCTTCCATGATGACCTGCTGGGTGCGCAGCGCGGTCTCGGCCGCGACCGGGCCGGGCAGGGCGAGGACCTCGTCCAGGGCGTTGGTGTGCAGCGAGTTGGTTCCGCCCAGGACGGCGGCCAGGGCTTCGACCGCGGTGCGGACGATGTTGTTGTCCGGCTGCGGCGCGGTCAGCGAGACGCCCGCCGTCTGGGTGTGGAAGCGCAGCGACTGGGCCCGGGCCGTCTTGGCCCCGTAGACATCGCGCAGCCACCGGGCCCAGATCCGGCGGGCCGCACGGAACTTGGCGATCTCCTCGAAGAAGTCGATGTGCGCGTCGAAGAAGAACGACAGGCCGGGTGCGAACTCGTCTACATCCAGCCCGCGGGACAAGCCGAGTTCGACGTAGCCGAACCCGTCGGCCAGGGTGAAGGCGAGCTCCTGGACGGCGGTCGACCCTGCCTCCCGGATGTGGTACCCGGAGACCGACAGCGGCTTGTAACGGGGGATGTTCTGCCCGCAGTACTCCATCAGGTCGCCGATGAGGCGCAGATGCGGCTGAGGCTCGAACAGCCACTCCTTCTGCGCGATGTATTCCTTGAAGATGTCGGTCTGCAGGGTGCCGTCCAGCTTGGACACATCCGCGCCCTGCCGCTCGGCCGCCACCAGGTACATGCAGAAGACCGGCACGGCCGGGCCGCTGATCGTCATCGAGGTCGTGGTGCCGGCCAGCGGGATCCCGTCGAAGAGGATCTCCATGTCGGCGGCGGAGTTGATGGCCACGCCGCAGTGGCCCACCTCCCCCAGCGAGCGCGGGTCGTCGGAGTCGCGTCCCATCAGGGTGGGCATGTCGAAGGCCACGGACAGGCCGGCCCCGCCCGCCGCCAGCAGCATCTTGTACCGCTCGTTGGTCTGCTGGGCGTTGCCGAACCCGGAGAACTGGCGGATGGTCCACGGCTTGCCCCGGTAGCCAGTGGGGTGGATGCCACGGGTATACGGGTACTCCCCCGGCCAGCCGATCCGCTCGAAGCCGGGCACCTGAGCCTCGTCTTCCGGCCCGTAGACCGGATCGACGTCCAGCCCGGACAGCGTGGTGAAGTCCGCGTCCCGCTTGGCTGCCGCATCGAACCGTTGCCGCCAGCGTTCCCGCCCCGTCTGGTCCATTCCTGCCTCCGGCAAGTACTCAGCTACGAGATAGTAGGATGTCCTACTATCTCTTCAGCGTAGCTCGCTTTAGTTCCTGCCCATCGCCGGGCTGAAGATGCGCGCGCAGGCGCCGGTGCCAGCGCGGGGGTTCCCCGGCCCGGACGTGCTGCAGCCTGGACGC
>JBAPYC010001221.1:0-18301 GCA_049284535.1 Streptosporangiaceae bacterium | reverse complement strand
GCCGGGTCGAGCTCGGAGGCGAGCAGGAACTCGGTCATCTGGCTCTGCACGTAGTCGCGCAGCCAGGGCACCGCGGTGAACTGCAGCCGGTGGGTCTCCTCGTGCAGGCACACCCAGCGGCGGAAGTCGTGCGGGTCGACCTCGAGCTCGCGCTCGACCATGACGATGTTCGGCGCCACGAGGGTAAGCCGGCCCGGCTGCCCGCCGTTGGTCGGCGAGGTCTCCGGGGGCAGGAAGAGCTCGTACTGGCCGAGCACCCGCGAGGACAGGTAGGCCAGGATCAGCCCGGTCTGGATGCCGGTGACACGGGATCCGACCGCGGTCATCACGCCGCCCGCCGACCGGGAGCCGGGCGCTTTTTCGCGCAACTGCTCCACCAGAGGCTCGAGCACGACGCGGAAACCATCCACGTTCGCCCTGATCCAGCCGGGTCGGTCCACCACGGCGATTCGCCCGATCGAGCCGTCGCTCGCGGCCGACATCCCGGTGACCTCGTAGACCGGCTGCTGGACAGCGCCGGCCAGGTCGCGTAGTTCTGAAACGGTCCGTCGCGCCTCGGCCAGGCTGACCTGCGGCCCGGGCCGGGCCCACTTGGTCCCGGTGGAAATGGCAACGTCCCAGTCGATCATCTGCGTGCTGCTCACACTCCAACCGTACGTGGTGAAGATAGTGCTCGTCACTGGCAGCCGCAGTTAGCCAATGCGGCGGCGGCCCCGTCGATCGCGTCGGCGGCCTGATCCAGCAGGCCGGCGGAGGGGATCCGGTCCGCCATGAAGGCGAACGCGAGGGTACTCCCGCTCTTGTCCGCGACCGTCCCGGCCAGCGCCGTTACCGTGCCCAGGTTGCCGGTCTTGGCCCGGACCGAGCCCAGGGCGGCCCCGCTGATGCCGGCAAAAACGCTCTGCCCCGCGGACAGCGTGCCGGAAAACCCGGCCACCGGCAGGCCGGCCAGCAGCGGCCGGAGCCTCGAATCGGCCATGGCCAGCTCGATCACCTTGACCAGGGTGGCCGGGGCGATCCCGTCCTGCGGGGACAGGCCGCTGCCGTCCACCAGGTGGATGCCGGTGGTCACGCCGAGGCGCCGCAGCTCGGTGATCTCCGCGCCGGCTGCGCTGCTGAACGAGGCGGGCTTCCCGGCGGCCAGGGCGACGTGCCGGGCCAGGTTCTCCGCGATCACGTTGTTGCTCTCCTCGAGCATCTGGGCGACGATGGCCGACAGCGGCGGCGAGGACACGCTGGCGATGGTGGCGGCGTGCGCCGGGGCCGCCTGCTCTTCGGTGTACTGGGTCAGGTCGATGCCGTCCTGATTGAGCAGGTCCGCGAACGCGTCGGCGGCCACGTCGGCCGGGTCTTCCGAGCGCGGCCGCAGGTTGTACGGGTCGTCGGAGTCCTCCGGGTTGCCGGACTTGTCCAGCCGGCCCTGATCCACCTCGAGCGAGCTGATCGGGGTGACGTCACCGGTGCTGACGTAGCTCTGCGACCAGCCGGGGGCCAGGTCCGGCCCGGAGTACAGCGAGGTGTCGTAGTCCAGGCTGACCTTGGTGCGGTGTTCGGCCTTGAGCTTGCTGGCCGTGGCCGCGGCCAGGCCGGCCAGCGTGGCCGGCTGCGGGTAGTCCTGGCTGGGGTAAGCATTCACCGCCAGCGTGGGGTCGCCGCCGCCGACCAGGATGATGCGGTCCGGCGAGGCGCCCTGCACCACCTTGGTGGTGAACCGGGCGTCCGGCCCGAGCAGGGCCAGCGCGGCCAGCGACGTAGCCAGCTTGGTGGTGGAGGCCGGGGTGGCGAGCTGGTCCGGGTTCTGCGACCAGAGCACCCGGCCGGTGGCCGGGTCAGTGACCACCGCGGCCACCGGTGAGCCGAGCGCAGAGGCGGACAGCGGGCCGCTCAGGGCGGACTGCAGCCCGCTCGCGGTCGGCATGGCGCCATCGGAGTCCGTGCCAAGCACCGGGGCGGCCGCGCGGACCTGGGCCGCCGCGATCGTCGGGACCTTTAGCGCCGCGAGCCGCGCGGGCAGCATGCGCGCCACCGCCACGCCCGCCGCCAGCGTGAACACGTTGATCAGGGCGAGCGTGAGCAGGGCCACCGTCCGGGTGCGGCGCACTATGACCTACCACCTCGAGCGATGCGGGCCAGGGATTGAGGGGACAATGGAGTTAATCACCCAGACCGGTCTGGAGCGAACCAGTGGACGTCGAAGTAACCATTGAGATTCCCAAGGGACAGCGGAACAAGTACGAGGTGGACCATGCCACCGGGCGGATCCGCCTGGACCGCATGCTGTTCACCTCTACCAGGTACCCGGCGGACTACGGGTTCATCGAGGAAACGCTGGCGGATGACGGCGACCCACTCGACATCCTGGTCCTGCTCGAGGAACCGACCTTCCCAGGGTGCCTGATCACCTGCCGGGTCATCGGCATGTTCCGAATGCGGGACGAGAAAGGCGCGGACGACAAGGTGCTGTCCGTGCCGGCTAGCGACCCGCGGCAGGCGCACCTGAAGGACATCGGCGACGTGCCGTCGTTCGAGCGGCTGGAAATCCAGCATTTCTTCGAGGTCTACAAGGCGCTGGAGCCGGGCAAGCTGGTGCAGGCCGAGGCCTGGGCCGACCGCGCCGCCGCCGAGGCCGAAGTCGAGGAGTGCCGCAAGCGTCTCGCCCAGCAGGGCGGTCACTACTGAGGTCCCGGTCGCGAGGCGTAGAACCCATCCGTTCGGAATGGATTCACAGCCGCAGGGCGGCACGCACCTCGGCGTGGGCTATGTCGGAGTTGACCAGCTGGTGCGGCGGGCCGGTTTTCTCATAACGGCGACCGCGGCCTTCGGCGACCATTTCCCCGGCACCGGCAATGACCACGACGCCCACCGGGGTAGTGCCGCCGCGGAACGCCTCCCAGGCCAGATTCAGGGCCCGGTCCCAGGCCTGAGCTGGGTCCGGGGCCGGGTCCTGGCCTGGCATTAACGGATCACTGACAGAACGATGAGCAAGATGACGGCCACCAGCGCTACCCAGACCACGACCTTGCTGGCGCTGGCCCGTTTGTGCGAATTAGCGGCTTTTGCTCGGCTTTTCCCAGTATTTCCCGTGCGTTTGCTGCTCATTGCCTGAGCTTAAATTGGCCTGGGCTGCTGGCAGAAGGGGCGGCCGTGCGCGGGCGCGTCCACATCAGGCCAGGTCCGGGCATACGGTACCGTGATCCGGGATGGCTGATGTCCGGGCCGACGGGATGGGGGTTCTATGACCGTGCCTCGCTATCGCAGGGTTGTCGTCAAGCTCAGCGGCGAGGCGCTCGCCGGCTCCGGGTCCTCGGGGGTCGATCCCGCCAGCCTGTCCAGGGTCGCGCAGGAGGTGCTGTCCCTGCACGACCTGGGTATCCAGGTGGCAGTGGTGGTCGGCGGCGGTAACTACTTCCGCGGCCGGATGGCCGAGGGCTGGGGTATCAGCCGGGCTGAGGCGGACAACATCGGGATGCTCGGCACCATCATGAACGCGCTGATGCTCCGCGGGGCGATCACCGCCCGGACGGAGGCGGACGTGCGGGTGATGACCGCGGTGCCGATCCATAGCGTGGCCGAGCCGTTCATCCGGCTCCGGGCCATGCACCACCTGGAGCGGGGCATGATCGTGCTGCTGGCCGGCGGGATCGGCCAGCCCTACGTCACCACCGACTATCCGGCCGTGCAGCGCGCGCTGGAACTCGACGCGGACGCGCTGCTGGTGGCCAAGCGCGGCGTGGACGGGGTCTACGACAGCGACCCGAACGTCAACCCGAACGCCCGGCGCTACAGCACGCTGACCTACGACGAGGCCCTGGCGGTCGGCGTCCGGATCATGGACACCAGCGCGTTCGTGCTGGCCAACGAGCAGGCGCTGACCATGCACGTGTTCGACGTAGCCGCGGCGGGCGTGATGAGCGCGATCTGCGAGGGCGCCGAGCTGGGCACCCGGATCAGCGTCAAATAGCTCTCCCCCGCCGGGGACGGATAGGGTGCGATTTGTGTCGCCGGTGCTCATCGCCATGTGCGGCCTGCCGTTCGCTGGCAAGTCGGTCCTGGCCCAGTCGCTCGGCCGGGAACTGCATATCAAGGTGCTGTCCTACGACGCCGAGATCTACCTGCCCAGCCGGCACCTGGTCCCGGCGGGCGCGTCGCTCGCCGCCGAGTCAGGTTTCATCCAGGGCATCGCCCGCCGCCGGATCGCCGAGATCCTGGACACCGGGCAGTCGCTGATCTATGACGACCTGCTGCTCGAGCGCGAGGAACGGCGGAAGCTGGCCGCCATGGCCGAACAGCACCTGGCGCGGCTGATCCTGGTCTACCTCGACACCCCGCTGAGCACGATCGAGCAGCGCCGGGAGCAGAACTCCCGGACCCGGGCGCGGACCAGCGTGCCGGAGTCGGTGATGGACATGGACGCGTCCCTGCTGGAGCCACCGGACGACAGCGAGTCGCCGGTGCGGGTCGCGCCGGGTGACGTGCTGCCGGAGATCCTGGCGCGGATCCAGGCGCGCTTCTGATTGACCTGGCCCTGCCCATCGAAGCGCAGTACCGTCACGCCGGCGTAGGTGAGATCCTGGCCCCGTTCGGTCCAGCTGGCCCACCACTCAACCACGGCCCTGTCCCCGGCTACGACTGGTTCGGCGAAGCGCACTCGATGTTCTCCTCGAGCGGCAGCTCGTTCTGCAGGTAGCGGCGGACCCCGGCCTGGCCCACGTAAGCGTCGCGGAAGGCGGGCACGCGGTAGCTGGCGGTGTCGGTGTACAGCGCCACGATGGCCTCGGCGTCGCGCTGGGGCCAGGCCCGTGACCAGGTGTCCGCCGGTAACGTTCCCGGAACGCTCCGGGCGTAGCGTCGCCACCATGACCAAGGTGCAGCCTACGGCGGGGTGGGCACCTGTGCGGGTCGCCGTTATCGCGCTGGTCGTGGTGATGGTGGCGCTGCTGGCTTTCGTGGTGGTGTCTGGTGCCGCGACCAGCTCGCTGGCGCCGGGCCAGGTGTGGGCGGCGCTGAGCCTGCTGACGATAGTCGTGATCATGGCGGTGGTCGGCCTGGTGGTCGCCAGCCACCAGCCGCGCAACCCGATCGGCTGGCTGCTGGCCGGCGAAGCGGTGTTCGTGCTGGCGTCCGTCGCCGGCGGGGCCTGCGCGAGCATGGTCTACCGGCTCGGCCACCACGACCTGGCGTTCGCAGGGCCGCTGGCGCTCATTCTCAACCAGCTGTTCAGCTTTCTGCTGGCCGGCTTCCCGCTGGTGATCCTGCTCTTCCCGGACGGCCGGCTGCCCTCACGGAGCTGGCGGTGGGCGGTGGGGATCTACCTCGCCATTACCGGTGCCGCCGTGCTGGCCACCTGCGCCGGTGTGCTGATCCTGGTGGCTGGGCGCCACGTCGACCTGCAGGCCAGCGGGAACCTCGCTTCGTTCGGCCAATGGGGAACGGCCTGGGTAGCCCCGGTTGCCATGGTGTTCATCTTCACCGCCGGGGTGTTCTGGCTGGCCGCCATCGGCCGCCAGGCGCTCAGCTGGCGGCGTTCGGCCGATGAGCGCCGTCAGCAGCTCAAGTGGCTGGCCAGCGGCGCCGCCGTCTGCGGCGTCTTCGGCATCTGGGCCATCACCACGGACTCGGCCATCTGGGAGGTACTGATCCTCGGGTTCGCCGCGCTGCCGGTGAGCATCGGCATCGGGATCATGAAGTACCGGCTGTATGACATCGACCGGATCATCTCCCGGACCCTGGCCTACGCGATCGTCACCGGCCTGCTGATCGGCCTGTACGCCGGCCTGGTCCTGCTGGCCACCCGGGTACTGACCTTCCACGGCCCGGTCGCAGTGGCTGTCTCCACCCTGGCCGCCGCGGCCCTGTTCAATCCCCTGCGCCGCTGGGTGCAGCGCCGGGTGGACCGGCGGTTCAACCGGGCCCGGTACAACGCCGAGCAGACCGTGGCCGCGTTCGCGGCGCGGCTGCAGGACACGGTGGAGCTGGGTTCGGTCCGCGGCGAACTGGCCCAGGTCGTGAGCCAGGCGCTGGAACCGGCCCACGTGTCGGTATGGCTGAACGACCGCGGGTGACGTGGGGCGCTCGCTACTCGGCGGCGGTAGCTCCGGCGTGGCGCAGCGACTGGCGCATGAGGCCGAGGATGGCTTCCTGCGCCTCGGTGGTGGGCCGGGGCTGCGCGGGGCTGATGCCGCCCTTGTTCACGTTGGTCAGCAGCGGGATGTCCGGCTCGCCGTCGGCGGCCACCTTGGCCATGGCCCAGCGGCCGAATACCCGTCCGGAGACGTCCCCGCTCTCCAGCACTTCGACGTGCTCGTGCCGCTTGTCCTTGTTGATCTTCGCGTAAAGCTCGCGCACCGTCGGCTCCGGGCCTTCCAGCGTCTGGACGAACTGGTCATCGGTGATCAGCAGCGCCCCGGTGACGCCCACCTTCTTGTTCGCCGAGCGGGCGACGCTGAAGATCTGGCCCAGCTCCTGCTTGCGCTCGGTGGCCCCAATCCGGCTATGGCTGCGGTAGATCAGCCGGAAGACCTTTCCAGAGTCGTCGTTTGCCGTCTCGGTCATCGGTCAGCCCTTCCTGCACGTTCGCTCGGTACGTGACGATGCCGCCGGGCAGCCGGGATCACGATGACCGAGCAGAGTCTTCGCCTTTTTTAGTCTTCTTTACTCCTAGCGTCACGGCGGGAGGGGTGCTGTCTCAGTTTGGAGCGCGAGGTGTTTGGGGCGCGAGGCGCCGCGCCTCGCGGGGCATCGACGGGAAAATGCGAGGCAGGGGCCGCCGGCTGGCTTCTAGCATGTGCTGGTGTTCTATCAGCACCCGCTGGCGTATCTGCTCGGCATGGAGGGCACCGCGCTGCTGCGGGCCTTTGCGGGCGACTACGGTCGCGACTTCACCGAGGCGCGCCTGGCCGAGGTCCGGATGCTGCTGGATTCGGCCGCCCAACTCGGGGCGGGGACATGGACCCGGCCGATCACGGCGCTGGAGGGTTATCGTGCCTGGGCCGGAACCTATGACCAGCCGGGAAACATGCTGATCGAGCTGGAACAGCCCGCGGTGCGCCGGATCCTGGACGGCTTGCCGCCAGGAAGGGCGCTGGACGCGGCCTGCGGGACCGGCCGCCACGCGCAGTACCTGGCTTCCCTGGGCCACGAGGTGATCGGCGTGGACGGCTCCCCCGAGATGCTGGCCGCAGCCGGAGCCAAGCTGCCCGGGGCCGAGTTCCGCCAGGGTGACCTGCACCATCTGCCGGTGCCTGACCAGCATGTCGATCTCGTGATCTGCACCCTCGCGCTGACCCATGTCATGGACCTGGCGCCGGTGCTGGCCGAGTTCGCCCGCGTGCTGCGGCCCGGCGGTCACCTGGTGACCGCTGACTCTCGCGGCGAGTGGCCGGTGGTGATGGCTCTGCCCGGGGGCGACTTCGGCTATCTTCCGCACCGCAACCACCTTGCGAGCGACTATCTGGCCGCTGCCCTGCCGCTGGGCTTTCAGGTCCGCCGCTGCGAGGAGCCCTGTCTCCCCTTCCCGGCGGTCGATCCGGACGCCACGCCTTCACCCATCCCGCCCGCACACCCATCGGACATCTGGTCGCTGTGGCCATGGTGCCCGGACGCCATCAACGCTGTCTACCGCGATAGCCCGGTCCTGATCGTCTGGCACTTCCAGCTCGGCGGCTGAGGCTTACGGGAATGATGGCTGGCTCGGTGATCAGCCGGCGCGTCGCGCCGGCCTGCGGTACAGGAGCCCGGTACGCCTGCACTGGCAGACGAGCACGCCGTGCTGGTTCTGCGCGCGGTGCTCGAACACGACGATCCCCGCGTCCTGGCGTGACTTCGACGGCCGCGCCTCCACCACCTGGGTTTCCACCCGGATGGTGTCGCCGGTGAACACCGGCGCCGGGAACCGCACGTCGGTCATGCCCAGCTGCGCGACGATGGTGCCCAAAGTCAGCTCCCGCACGGACAGCCCGACCACGAGCGCCAGCGTGAACATGCTGTTCACCAGCGGCTTGCCGAACTCCGTGCGGGACGCGTAGTCGGCGTCCAGGTGCATCGGCGCCGGGTTCATGGTCATCGTCGTGAACAGGACGTTGTCCGTCTCGGTGACGGTGCGGCGGGTCGCGTGCACGACGACCGTGCCCACGGTGAGGTCCTCGAACCACTTCCCGGACACCGGGCGGTCGGGATCGATGCTCACAGCGGCCGGTGCCCGGTCAGACAGGCAGGCCGAGCTGGCGGGCGATCAGCATGCGCTGCACCTCGGACGTGCCCTCGCCGACGGTGAGGATGCGGGCGTCCTGGTAGTGGCGGGTGGTGGCGGTCTCCTCGATGAACCCGTAGCCGCCCTGCAACTGAGTGGCCACGTACGCCGCCCGGTTAGCCGCCTCCGACGCGATGAGTTTCGCGATCGCCGCCTCCTGCCGGATCGGGCGGCCGTGGTCGTACTTCCAGGCGCCGTCGTAGGTGAGTACCCGGGCGGTGGCGCCCATCGCGGCGATGTCGGCGACTCCGAACGCGACCGCCTGGTGCTGCCCGAGCTGCTTGCCGAACGACGTCCGCTCCCGGACGAACCGCAGCGTGTCGGCGAGGCAGCCGCGCACAAGCCCGGCGCTCATCGCGGCGATGGGAAACCGCGCCCACGTCAGGAACTCCAGCACGTCGCGATAGCCGCGGCCGGGTTCGGACACCAGCGCGTCGGCGGGCACGCGCACGTCATCGAAGAACAGCGGGTGGGTGTCGGAGGACTTCCAGCCCAGTTTCGGGTACTTCGGTCCGACGGTGACGCCCGGCGCGTCCAGCGGCACGAGGAACGCCGACACCGGCGGCCTGCCGGCCACGTTCTCCCCGACGGCGGCCAGCAGGATGATGTAGCGGGAGAACGGCGTGCCGGAGTTGGTGATGAACTGCTTGGCGCCGTTGATGACCCAGTCCGTTCCGTCCCGGCGGGCGACGGTCGCGATGTTGCCCGCGTCCGAGCCGCCGGACGGTTCGGTCAGGCCGATGGCGATGAACGTCTCGCCGGTGCACGCCGAGGGCAGCACCTCCTGGCACAGGTCCGGCCGGTCCCTGGCCAGGTGCGCCAGCAGCGCCACACAGATGGACTGGACGTGCACGGTCACCGCCAGCGAGGAGTCCGCGGTGGCCAGTTCCTCCACGGCCAGGCACTGTGTGCGCAGGTCAGCGCCACCGCCGCCGTACTCGGTGGGTGCGAGCAGCCCGAAGACACCGAGCCGGCCCGCTGCCAGCGCCAGGTCCGGGTCGAACCGGGACTCGATGCTGCGCGCCGCGGCACCAGGCGCCACCACGTCTGCGGTGAACCGGGCCATCGTGGCCTGCCAGCGCAGATGCTCGGGCTCGAAAGCCCACGCCAGGTCGTATCCGTCCTTGTCCAGACGCGGCTGCGTCTGCACGTCCGCGACCGTCGACATGCAACACCTCTTTCTGTTGTCCTCGGTTTCTGCTGTCCTCGGTCAGGTCAGGCGCCGTGCACCCGCTGGGCGTGCCCCGCCCAGTACGGTTCGCGCAGCGATTTGCGCAGCAGCTTTCCCACCACGCTCTTGGGCAGCGGCTCGTGGGTGAACTCGACCCGGCCGGGCTTCTTGTACGAGCCGAGGCGCTGCCGGACCAGCTCGACGATCTCCTCCTCGGTGACCGTCGCCGAGGGATCGACATGGCAGACGGCCATCGGCGTCTCGCCCCACCGCTCGTGCGGGATCGCGAAGACCGCGACCTCGATGACCTCCGGGTGGTCGGCGATCGCGGTCTCCAGTTCGGCGGGCCAGATGTTGAAGCCGCCGGACACGATCATGTCGTCGGCGCGGTCCAGGATGTAAACGAAGCCGTTATCGTCGATCCGGCCGATGTCGCGGGTACGCACCCAGCCGTCCACCAGCCGGGTCGCGGTGAGGCCGTCGTCGCCCCAGAAACCGCGCATCTGGCCTTCGACCTGCGCGTAGAGCTCTCCCTCCGCACCAATCGGCAGCACGGTGCCGTCCTCGTCGCGCACCTCGAGCCGGGCGAACGGGAGCAGCCTGCCCGCCGCCCGCATCGGCTTCGATCCCTCGAACCGCCCGAACCACTCCTGCGGTGTCATGATCGTTAGCGGCACCGCCTCGGTCTGACCGAACACCTGATATAGCACATCGCCGAAGACGTCCCGCCCGGCCAGCGCGGTGGCGTCGGTGATCGGCGCGCCGCCGACCAGCACGCACTCCAGCGCTGACAGGTCCCTGCTGCGCGCCGACGGATCGGCGGCCAGCGCCTGGACCATCGACGGCGGCGTGAACATGTGCGTGACGGCGTGCCGTTCGGTCATCGCCAGCACCTTTCCGCTGTCGAACGCGCCGAACAGCAGGTTTGTGCTGCCGTGCAGCCATGTGGGCAGGAACAGATAGCCGGACGCATGCGAGATCGGGCCCGCGTGCCCGACGACGCTGCCCCAGCGCAGGTTGGGCAGCCGGTAGAACCAGTTGCGGCAGTTCACCAGCCAGTCGTGCTGGGTGTAGCCGACGCCCTTCGGGCGGCCGGTGGTGCCTGCCGAATGCCGGATGATGTACCAGTCGTCCGGGCCGACCTCCACCATTGGGTCCGCATCGGACTGTTCAGCCAGCCATTTCTCGTAGCTGTCATCGCGAACGACGACGTGCTCGACGCAGTCGATGGCACCATCCAGCCCCGCCACCGTGTCGGCATAGGCGGCGTCGGTCAGCACAACGCAGGTGCCGCTCTGCTCCACCATCTGGGCGTGCGCCTCGGCGGAGTTGCGCGCGTACAACGGCACCCGGACCGCGCCCGCGATCGCCGCGCCGAGGAACAGGTCGGCGGCGCCCAGGTTGTTGTCCTCGACTCCGGCGACCCGGTCGCCCGGCCGCACACCGAGGGCACGAAGTCCGTTGGCCAGCCGCACGCCCCTGGTCCACATCTGCTCGAACGTCAGCTCGCGGTCCTCGGTGATGATCGCGATCCGCCGCCGGTTCAGCGCGACCGCCTGCCGCATCAGGCTCGGTACATCCACGGCAACGCTCCTTTGCTGACGTCGCAAGGTCCGATGCGCAGAACGTTACGAGCGGTGGGCAGCAGGAAACACCCACGACTGTGGGTAGCGTTGGCGGCGTTGGTCGTGCCCGAACGGTGCCACCAGCAGGTGCGCGAGCTGGCCGTCAGAGCAGCAGCCCGGCCTGCCGGGCCCGGTACACCGCCTCGCCCCGGGAGTGGCTGTCCAGCTTGGACATCGCGCTCTTGAGGTAGGACTTGACGGTCTGCTCGGTCAGGTGCAGCCGCTGCGACACCTCGGCGTTACCGCAGCCAACGGCGACGATAGTGAGGACCTCCAGCTCCCGGGGCGTCAGCCGGACACCCGGCCCGGTGCCGGGCACGGTGAGCCTGCGCGCCAGGGCCTGCAGCCGGACCCGCAGCAACGGGTCGGTGACCGCGTCCGCGATCTCACGCAGTTCGGCATGCAGGTCCCGCAGGTCCAGCGGCGCCTCGGCAGGTTCGCGCACGGCTCGCCGGACGATCTCGGCAGCCCGGCCGACCAGCCGGTCACCGAAGCGCACCGGTCGCCGCGCAGCCCCGTACGCGATGGCCCGCACAGTGCCCTGCACGACCAGCGGCACGACGAAGATCGCCCGCAACCCCTCCAGCGCCACCTGCGCGTCGAGCGGATGCGTGATGCCGCGCGCGACCCCGTAGTCGGCCACCTTCACCGGACGCGCGAGGTCGACGCATTTGCCGCCTAGGCCCTCCCGGACGGGCACGGTCACACCACGCAACGCGTCGGTCCGGGCACCATGAAACCGATCCAACACGAACGTCCCGTTCCCCGGCACGGAGGCCGCGAACGCCATGTCGACAGCCTCCAGCTCACCGAATTGCCGCAGCACAGCTTCGACATCGATCTCGTCCCGAGGCCACTGGGTCACCGCTGACACAGGCGCCTCCTTCCACCCGGACCGGGCGCCAGATGCGCTCGTCACATATCGAGCTGTTCGTAGGATTCCTAGTGGAGCCTCCAAACGTGAGCTGGTCAACCCTCGCGCGCTCTCGCGCCTGCTTAGCGCCGCCGCTTACGGCTGCCGGGCGGGTGCCCCGGGTACCGGTCTGGTTCGTTTTCAGCTCGCAGGGCGAGAAGCCACGGGACCGCGCGATCCCCGTACTCGCGCAGCGCTGTGATGACCAGCCCGTTTCCGATCAGCGCTTCGCTGCAGGCGCTCAGCGGCCGGTGCATGCTGGTGAAGGTCATCGACAGCCCGTTCCGCTCGACGTGATCGGAATACCGTCTGGGCCGTAGGTAAGGACGGGAAACGCTGAACCGATCGGTGTGCACAGTGTCATCGTCTTGCGCGCTGACGAACGGATGCACGGCAGTGATGCAGAACTGACCGCCAGGTGACCGTAGCGGAACCGCAGGCTGAAGACGCTGGGCCGGCGGCCGGCAGCGTCTGCTACGAACCCGGCTCGACGATCTTGGTCACGACCCAGCGGTGCTTGCCGATCATGCGGTCACGGGTGAACCCGAGCTTCTCATAGGTCGACAAGGCGCCGTTGTAGAGGAAGCCGGCGGGCACCGAGCCGGCCGGCTCCGGGTATCCCTCGACAGTCCCCCCGCCCAGGCCGGCGATGAGATCGAGCGCACCGGCAAGCGCCGCGGTAGCCACGCCCCGACGGCGATGCCCCCTACCGGCGTAGCAGCATGCGATTCGCCAGTCCGGCGAGGTCGTCTGGCCCTTTCTGTACGCCGCCCGGCTCTTGATCCGGGGCACCTCCTGGGGTACGCCGAACTGGCACCAGCCGACGCAGTCCTCCCCGGCGAAAACGAGCGCGGCGTGGGCTTTGCCCTCCCGGACTCGCTGTTCCTTCGCAGCGCGTTTCTGCGTCACGCGCTCCTGCACGTCGCCGGGCCAAGGCTGCTCGGGGTGGAAGCCCATGCACCAGCAGCCGCCGAAGATACCGTTGTTGTGCTCCACCAGCGCGGCGAACGCGGGCCACGTCGACCCATCGAGAGCCTTTACGGTGTAGCTCGGTTCGGCCATGACGTGCAGCCTAACCCGGAGCATGGCACGAGCGCCTTGCGGCCCAGGCGCGGGATCGTGGTCCTGACCTGGGTCTTTGCTGTGGAGTGGGTGGCGGGAATCGAGCCCGCGCTGTCAGCTTGGGGATTTGACCGATCGTGAGTTCCTGCGCGGCCATCCGCTTATTTATCTTGACGGTTACGTAACCGCCTTGGTACATATGATCCATGGAAGCTGTCCTGCGGGCCCTGTCAGATAGAAGCCGGCGGACAGTGCTGGATACCTTGGCTGGCGGCCCGGCTACCGCAGGTGAGCTGGCGGCACTGCTGCCGATCGCCCGGCCAGGGGTGTCCCGGCATCTGCGGGTGCTGCGGGAGGCGGGGCTGGTCGAGGTGCGCCAGGAGGCGCAGCGGCGGGTCTACAGTCTCCGCCTTGCACCGCTGGCCGAGGTCGATGAATGGCTGTCCCAGTACCGGGCCTTGTGGGAGCAGCGGCTGGATGCCCTGCACACCGAGGTGGCCCGGGGGAAACACGAACGAAGGAGCAGCACATGACCAGCAACCCGGCCGCGGGCAACCGCATCGTGGGCACCCTGCGCACAGCGGATGGCACGGGTGTCGTGCGCATGAAGGACCGTTTCGACACCGACATCGATGACCTGTGGTCGGCGCTCACCGATCCCGGCCGGCTGGCTCGCTGGATTGGCGAGTTCGAGGGCGACCTGCGCCTGGGCGGTGAATACCGGGCACGCTTTTTTGACGGCTGGGAAGGCACCGGCCGGGTGGATGTGTGCGAGCCCCCGCGGCACCTGCTGGTGACGACCAAACACGTCCGCCAGGCCACCGCGCAGGTCGTCGAGGCCACCCTGACCGCCGACGGCGACCACACCATCCTGGTCCTGGAAGAACGGGGCATGCCCGTGAACCTGCTCGCTGAGTACGGAGCCGGGATACAGGTCCACATCGAAGACCTCGCCGCCCACATCGCTGGGCGGGAACGATGCGACACCGAAGCGCGGTGGGCAGAGCTCCAGCCCTCCTATGAAGCCCTGGCGTCCGAGCTCGGCTAGGCACTGGCCGCTGCCGACGGTGCTCGGCTGTGCCCGCTACCCGCCGCCGGGGTTAATGGCCCGCTAATGGCCCGGCCCTCTGGGCTCAGTCCGCCCGATCCTGTGGGGCTTAGTGATACCCCGCGATCATCAGGGCAATGATGACGGCAACGGCCGCAACAGCGAGGACCAGGACTACCGCGGTGACACGCAGGAGAACCCGCTCCTGCCGGTCGTTGATCAGCCAGCTCCTCCTGGGCACCCTGGGCGGACGATACCCAGGCGGAGGATCGTGCAAGATGAGCGGCTTCGTCCTGCCTGCCCGGCCCCGCGGGCCACCTAGCCAGACCATCGCGCCTCCTGCCGCCTTCTGCAGGCTAACACGTCGGGTATCGACTAATATCCTGGATTCCACTATATTAGCGGCATGGCAGGCAAGCCCATGACGGGGCAGGCGTTCTTCGTGCTCACCGCGCTGGCCGATGGCCCGCGGCACGGGTACGGCATCGTGGGCGAGGTCGCGGAGCTGTCGCAAGGCCGGGTGAAGCTGAAGATCGGCAGCCTGTACGGGGTGCTGGACCGTCTCTCCGTTGACGGGCTGATCGAGCCCGACCGGGAGGAAGCCCATGATGGCCGGCTGCGCCGTTATTTCCGGCTGACCCGGGACGGGCGGCACGCGCTGGCGCAGGAGGCCGAACTCCGGGCCGCCACCGCCCGCGTGGTGAGGCTGAGGCTGGGGCTGGCCGGTGGGGAGGCAGCGGGATGAGCGGCGGGCTGGACCTGGAGCAGCGTTACCGGCGCGTGCTGCGGCTGCTGCCCCGCTATTACCGGGACACGTGGGAAGAGGACATGGTCGCCGCCTTCCTGGACAGCTGGCTGACCGGCGACCCGGACGAAGACGAGGCCATCGGCGAGTTCTGCCGGCCCACCTGGCCGGAGGTTGCCAGCGTGGCCGGACTGGCCGCCCGGCTGTACCTGGGCGGCGCGGGCGCCCCGCCCAGGTATTTCGCCTGGGGACAAGCCGTGCGGCGCGCGGTGCTCGCCGTGACGCTGATACACGCTGTGGTAAGCCTGGACGTTTTCATGCGCCTGGCCTGGGAACGCCGCTCGGCCGGGGTACCCGCGCCGCCCGCGGGCATGGCGCCTATCTCGCCTGGCGGGATCATGCCACCCACAGGGTGGTACATGGCTGACTGCGCCTGGATCGTGGTTTTCGTGCTGCTGGTCCTCGAGCATTACCGGCTGGCCCGGGCTCTCGCGGTGCTGGCCATTCTCCCCGACCTCGTCTGGCTGCTGCAGGGCCAGTTCACCGGCGCCCTGCCGGCAACCTCCTTCGGGCCGTGGGCCTTCTGGGTCTTGCTTAACCTCGCTCCGGTCCTGGCCATGGCCGCGTTCTACCGGGATGCCCCGCCGATCGCGCGCTGGCCCTGGCTGCTCGCCCTGCCCGCCGTCTACCTCCTGATATATGTGCCGGCGCTTGTCCTTCAGGTGACCGGTAACGCCGCCTGGCTGCCGGACTCTTCCGGGCTGTTCTGCATGCTGGTCGCTCTGGCTTGCCTGGCGCACGCGCCCCGGGCCCGGTCCCGCCAGTTTGCAAGCTCGGGCGCGTGGTCACTGGCCCTGACCCTGCTCGCCGCCGTCGCCGGGGCGTACCGGGTCGCCTCGTTCAGCGACTACCTGCACGACCCGCACCTGATCATGGTGGGCCTGGCGGAACTGCTCATTCTGGTGGCTGCTGTCGCGCTGGTCGCCCCCGACGCTGCCCGCGCCCAGGCGGCGACGCCCGCACCGCCACGGTGTCCGCAGCTGGGATGAAGCCATGGTGGCCGATCTAGGAGGACTGCAGGACATGCTGTTCCAGCCCGGCAAGCCGCGCTCGCCGTCCGTCCTGTCCATCGCGCTGGCCGCCGCGGGCCTCATGCTCACCGTGGCCGGCTGCAGCCACGTGTCCCCGCTGGGGCCGGACCCGGCTGCCACCATGCCGCCGCGTCATCTGGGGTCACCGATCATCCTGCAAGCTATGCGCGGCCAGCCCGTCACACCAGCGGGCGGGTGCCCGGCCAGTTCCGTCGCGCTCTCCGGGCCGGACGGCCCTACCGGTCAGTGCTACCGCAAGCTCGGTACACCGGTAACGATCACCTCCGCGGCAGTCTCCTCATTCCAGCCGAGGAACCCCAAGGACCCGCAGGCCTCGCCGCCCGCCGGATCCGGGCTCCTCATTACCTTGCCCGCGGCCGGCCGGGCGGGGCTGACGGCGGTCACCACAAAGGCCTATGACTCCCACGGCTATCTCGACATCAGCGTCGCCGGTAAGACCTGGGCCATCCTCGAGGCGCTAGGGCCACTCACAGACGGGCAGTTGACACTCGATCTGCCCAGCAGGAATCTAGCTCTCCAGCTTCAGCACACGCTGGTCCCGCCCAGCTGACCGCCCCCTTGAACTGCAGCGCCAACAGGTGGCTGCATGGGACACGACAGCGAGCCGCGACGTTGACGCGACGGACGGCCCGGCCGGTGTCCTGGCCCCGTCACCTCATGGCCCGCTGATGGCACGGCGATCGCGCAGGGCGATTGTCCCCTTGGCGCCCTGTCCCAGGTCACCACTCAGCGATTGCGCATTACGAACGTGCCGCCCGGGAGACGCGGTAGGCCAGCACGCTGTTCGCTACCGCGCCCGCTAGCGTCAGCAGTGCCCAGCCCCAGTAGCCGTTGGCCAGCAGGATGCCGGTCAGGCCGAGCAGCCAGGCGGTGACCAGCACCCGGATGAGTATCACGGTACGCGGATGCCTGCGGTTGAAGCCCGTTCCCAGGTTCATGATGGCTCCTTCATCACAGGGTATTACGCATTACAAGCCTGTACCCGTGCGCTGCTCACGGGGCCAGCACGCGGGCTGGCCTCCATCGTTTCGGGATCCGGGTGACGCATCTGGGCCCCTGGCACCGGTCATGATGAGGGAGCAACAAAGCGGCATCGGCCGGCTATGGCGTAACCGGTGAGGTCTTGGCTTACCCCGGCCTGGCGACTGCGGCCACCAGGAAGCAGGACAGCGAATCCCACCCCGTTCCCCTCCCGTGTAGCTGCCTTCTTTACGGGTCCGGCTTTTACCGGTCCGGGCCCGTGAGCACGAGAGCCCGAACGGGCGTCATGTTCCTCAGGTCCAGATCCGAGTCTGGCCAAGATTCTTGCACCTAATCCGTCATGGACCAGGTGGTCATTGCCTCGTCAGGCAGCTCCGCACGCTCGCCAACGCGACGTTACGTGTTGGCACCGGAGCATAACCTGGTATTGGGGTGAGAAGGGCGCGGAGCATGTTCGAGCGGTTTACCGACCGGGCGCGGCGGGCTGTGGTGCTGGCGCAAGATGAGGCCAGGAAGCTCAATCACAACTACGTAGGCACCGAGCACATCCTGCTCGGCCTCGTCCACGAGGGCGAGGGTGTGGCGGCCAGGGCGCTGGAGTCGCTCGGGATCAGCCTGGACGCCGTGCGCCAGCAGGTCGAGGAGATTATCGGCCAGGGCCAGCACACGCCATCCGGGCACATCCCCTTTACCCAGCGGGCCAAAGAGGCGCTGGAGCTGTCAATGCGCGAGTCAATGCAGCTCGGTCACAAATACATCGGCACCGAGCACATCTTGCTCGGCCTCATCCGCGAAGGCGACGGGGTGGCCGCCCAGGTACTGGTCAGGCTGGGCGCCGACCTGGACCAGGTGCGCCAGCAGGTGATCCAGCTGCTGCACGGTCCCGGCAAGCGGGCGAGCCCTCCGCGGTCCGATGACGCTCTCGCGCGGATCGACACACTGGATCGTCGTCTGGCAGCGATCGAACGCTGGGCAGGCATGCGACCTGACCTGGGCGAGCTGGATCGGGAGATCGCGCGGGTGTGTCGGGAGAAGGAAGCCGCTATCGACCGGCAGGATTTCGAGGCCGCCGCTGTGACCCGTGACAAGGAGAAGCAGCTGCTCGCCGTCCGGGCCGACCGGGAGAAGGAGTGGACCCAGGCCGCTGCTGGCGGCCCGTCACTGGCCAGCGAATTGAGCCGCGTGAACGCCGAGCTGGACAGGCTGCGGGTCATCTTGCGCGAGCATGGCATCGACCCCGGAAACGACGCTGCGTAGGTACCCGCGCCACTGGACAGTCGTTCCCGGGCCGAGCAAGACGGCTGTGCGCCATACCGGCCGTGTCTCGGCCGAACGGATGCGTGCCTGATACGGCGTGAAGACCAGGCGCGCCGGACCGCCGCTTACCGGCCTCAAG
>JBAPYC010001220.1:0-13042 GCA_049284535.1 Streptosporangiaceae bacterium | reverse complement strand
CCGCCCGTGGCGAGCGGAATCACGAAGATGCCGAAGACGAACGCGACCAGGGTGACGGCGGCCCCGCTGTACAGCCACTTGAGCTGCTGACGGCGCTCGCCGTGGGCGTGCCGGTAGGCAGGGAACTGGATCGCGATCCAGATCAGCCACGCGACCACGGACATCGCGATGGCGGCGAAATTCAGGATCACGTATCCGGTGCCCGCCGGATTGGCGAGGTCGCCGTCCGCGGTGACACGGATGTCGTGCTGGGCCGCGGCCACCGCCCCGGACGACGAGGCCGTGGTAGCGATCAGCAGGCCGGACACAAGGTAGACCACTGACAGGCGCCCCCACCGGCCGGTGGGCAGCCTTCCGTCCGGGAACGTCCATAGCAGGATCGCGACGGAAGCCAGGAAGAGCGGCCAGCATTGCTCGAGCGTCACCGACACCCAGCCCAGCGGCATGGTCCCAGGATGGGTCCGGTAGGCCAGCACGTCGTACTCGGTGGTGGGACTAGCCCCCAGGATCAGTATCGCGAACAGCAGCCAGCCGATCGGATTTCGCGGGCGACGGGCCGCGAGCACGACGGCCACCGCGGTCGCCGGTATCAGCGCGATCGCGGTGGACAGCGCATCGATCAACGGGCCGCCGGTGCCGGCAGTGTTCGTGGCCTTGTCCAGTACCACCTTGCCCGCGCAAGCGGCCAGCACGAGCACCCCGAGCACCACCGCGGCCGCCTGGGCCACCCGCCTGCGTTTCACCATCTCCACGGTACGCAGCAAGCGCTCCGGAAGCGTTACGGCTACGGGCCTCTGCGGTTAATATTGCTGGCCTTGCTCCAGCTGCTCCTGATCACACCTCCGGCATGAACAGCTCCAGCGGCGTGCCCTCGACGACCAGCGCCACCATGCCCTTGTCCGTCCCGCTCGTGTGCTCCTCGCCCTGTTCCCACCGGACCCCCCAGCCCGCGCCCACTGGCACCCGACGGCCGTCACTCCCGGCGACCCAGCCCGCCCCGGAGACGACCAGGAAGAACTGCGTCCCGCTGGCCGGGTGGGTGCCGACCAGACCGCCGGCCGCCAGGTTCAGGCAGGTCACGCTCACCTGGCCTTCCCCGGCCGCCACCCGCGTGGCCCGGAGATGCTGGCTGCCGAAAAGCTGATGTTCCGCTCGCGCCGGTCGAACTGGAAGATCTCCACGGGCTCCAACCATAAGACTTGGACGGTGGCCTCTCTCCCTACTCTCGTCGTCGTCAGCGGCCCGGCCGGCTCGGGCAAGACCACGCTGGCCCACCTGCTCGCCGCCGCAATCGGCTGCCCGGTCATCAGCCGGGACGAGATCAAGGAAGGAATGGTGCACGCCACTCGCGGTTTCGTGGCCGGTCCGGGGGACGAGCTGACCCAGCGCACGCTGCCGGTGTTCTTCGGCGTGCTGGAGCTGCTGCTGCGGGCCGGGGTGACCACGGTCGCCGAGGCCGCCTTCCAGGATCACGTCTGGCGGCCCCGGCTGGAACCACTGGCCGCCCTGGCCGAACTCCGCCTCGTCCAGTGTGTCGTCCCGGATCAGGTGGCGTTCGGCCGGCAGCGGCAGCGCCACCAGGCCGAGCCGGTCCGCCAAGCACACGACGACCCGCAGGGCCCGTACGATCCTGCGGCCCGGCCCGTCTTCAACCGGGTCAGCCTGAACGTCCCCACGATCGAGGTCGACACCACCGCCGGCTACCGTCCCGACCTGGACCAGATCGTGGCCTTCGCCGGCCGGGGCCGGTCATGACCCCGCGGGTCCAGGCGCCGCTGGAGGCGGACGAACGGACCACGCTCACCGGGTTCCTGGATTTCCAGCGCGCCACCCTGGCCCTCAAGTGTGACGGCCTAACCGAGGAGCAACTGAAGCGGCGGCCGGTTCCGCCGTCCCGGCTGTCCCTGCTCGGCATCGTCCGGCACATGGCCGAGGTCGAGCGGAACTGGTTCCGGCCCGTGCTCGGCGGCGAGCCGATGTCACTGATCTTCGGCGCAGAGATGGACTGGGAGGCCTCGTTCCGTGACGTTGACCAGGCCGACGTGGCCGAGGCGTTCGCTGCCTGGCGGGCCGAGTGCGAGCATGCCCGCGCACTGGTCGCGGTGGCGCCCTCCCTGGAAGTCCGGGGCTTCCGGCGTAGGGGCTACGTCGGGCTGCGCTGGGTCCTAACCCACATGATCGAGGAGTACGCCCGGCACAACGGGCACGCGGACTTGATCCGGGAAAGCCTGGACGGCGCCACCGGCGAGTAAGGTCCTCACTGCTGTTCCGGATCCGGTCCCCGCGCGGCCCGGCCGCCGTCCACCGGCAGCACCGCGCCGGAGATGAAGCTGGCCGCGTCGGACAGCAGGTACGCGACCGCGTCGGCGACCTCGGCCGGACGTCCCACCCGGCCGAGCGGATGCAACACGGCCATCTCCCGCTCGGTGGCCGCGGCTGCCTCCGGGCCCTGCCCGGCCAGCAGCGACTGGTACCGCTCGGTGTCGACCGACCCCAGGGCCACCGCGTTGACCCGGATGCCGTCCGGGCCATAGTCCACGGCCGCGGCCCGGGTCAGTCCCTCGACCGCCGCCTTAGCCGTGGCGTACGGTAGGGCCCCGCGCACCGCCCGCTGGGCCTGATGGCTCGACACGTTCACGATCGCCCCGCCCGTTCCGGCTATCTGGAACCGCCGCACCGCCACCGCGCAGCCCACCACCACCGGCGCCAAGTTGGCCCCGATCAGGTCCATGACCAGCGCCGAGGCGGTGTCATGCAGGGCCGCGTCGCGGAACACCGCGGCGTTGTTGACCCAGCCGCCGAGGGGAGCCGCCGCTGCGGCCCGGTCCGCTGCGCTCTCGGCCACGGCCACGTCCGACGCGCTGCCGACCACGTACTCCAGCTGGCCCGGGCCACTGTTCAGCTGGGTACGGTACAGCGGGATCCAGTCCAGCGCCGCCTTGTCCGTCTCGATGATGACAACGGCTCCGCCGTCGCCGGCCAGCCGCTCCGCGATGGCCCGGCCCACACCCCGGCCACCGCCGGTCACGACAAAGGACTTTTCCACCCGCCCATTGTCCCCGGCCGAACCTGCGCCGGCGGCCAGTTGCTACCTTCAAGCGCATGCGGATCGCCCATCTTAGTGACCCTCACCTGATGAGGGGACCCCTGGCCGCCGAGCCGGCCGCGAGCCTGACCCAGGCACTGGGCCGCGCGGTGGCGATCGAGCCACGGCCGGACTGCGTGATCATCACCGGCGACCTGGCCGACACCGGGCATCCCGACGAGTACACGACGCTGCGCACCATCATCGGGCGATGCCCGATCCCGGTGCACCTGATGCCGGGCAACCACGACGACCCGTTCGCGCTTGTGGCCCGGTTCGGCGATACGCCGTACCTCGCCAACGGCGTCTCCACGTTTTACGTGGTCGAGTATCCCGAGGCCACGATCGTTGTGGCCAATTCCTGGGTGCACGACCGGCCCTACGGTGAGCTCGGCTCCGACCAGCTTGGCTGGATCGACAAGACCCTGGCCGCCCGGACCGACGTGCCCGCCTTCGTCTGCCTGCACCATCCGCCGGTGCCGCTGGGGATACCGTTCCTGGACAGCATCATGCTGACCGACGCGGCCGAGTTCGAAGCGGTCATCGCCCGCCATCCGCACGTGGCCCGCGTGCTCGTCGGGCACGTGCACCGCACCGTGTCCGCCATGTTCGCCGGCACCCTGGTCACCGCCGCCCCCAGCACCTACCGGCAGAGCGCGCTGCGCCTGACCGACGCCGAACTGCCCGGCTTTGTGGCTGAGCCGACCAGTTTCCTGCTGCACCTGGTGGACGGGGCCAGCTGCGTGACCCATTCCGTCGCGGCCAGCCACGCCGCCGCCGTCCGCGCCTTCTGAGGGGAGCATCGGTGGCATGCCGGATCAGTGAGCTGGTGCTCGATGCCCGCGACCCCGAGCGGCTCGCGGCGTTCTGGTGCGAGGTGCTCGGCTTCACCATCCTCGAGCGGACCGAGGACGGCATCGAGATCGGCCCGCCGGAGGGGTTCGGCGGTCCGCAGCCTACCCTCGTGATCTCGCCATCCGCCGAACCCAAGGCGGCCAAGCTTCCCCTCCACATTGACGTCAGCCCGACCGACCGCGATCAGGACGCCGAACTGTCCCGCTTGCTCGCCGCCGGGGCCCGGCCCGCGGACATCGGCCAGACCGGCGAAGAGACCTGGCACGTCCTGGCCGACCCGGAAGGCAACGAGTTCTGCCTGCTCCGCACCCGGCTGGCGTCCCGGCCCTAGCGGTACTGCTAGCGCTTGCGGGCCTTGCCGCCCTTGAACAGCTCGCGCCAGCTGGACTCGGACACCTCGACGTCATAGCGCTTGGCGGCGGCCTTGATCCGCTTCCAGGCCTCGTCCCGCTCCTTGTCGGTCACGCCCTCGACCTGGTCGAACCGCGCTATCGCGTTGCGCACGTGCTTGGCATCGGTCAGCGGCTCCTTGCGCTCCTTCGGGAACGCGAAGGTCTGGTCATCCAGCTTGTCCTTGTCCGCCGTGCTCAGGCCCTCGCTCTGCTTCGGGACGCTCTTGCCGTGCGCCCTGTCACTTTGCGCCTGCCGGGCCTTCTTGATGTTCTGCCGGGCCGCTTCCTTCTGCTTCTCGGTCGCCATGGCCCCTCCTTTCGCAGGTCCAGGCCCTACCCGCGTTCGGCTGCGGCAATCCGGCGGCCTAGAATCGCTGGCCGCCCACGTCGACCTGGCCGTGAGCGACCAGCCAGGTCAGCGCCTCGTGCAGGGCCTCGAGCGAGCTGTACCGCGGCGCGTACCCGAGCACTTCGGTGGCCCGGGCGATGCTCGCGGTGATGCTGCGGGCGGTGTGCTCCCGCGTGACGAGCGCCTGCTCGCTCCCCGAACGCTCCTCGAACTCCGCCCAGTCCACCAGATCCAGCTTCGGCTCCCGGCCGAACCACCCGGCCACCCCCGTCGCCAGGCCGCGCAGCGTCATCGCCTGCTCGGCGACCACGTGGAAGCTGGCCCCGATCGCGGCCGGGCGGGACAGGGCACGCTCGAAGGCCTGGGCCACGTCGTCCGCGTGCACGTGATGCAGCACGCCGAGCCCGTGATCGGGCAGGGCCAGCGGCTGCCCCGTGGCCAGCTGCGTCCAGACGCCCGGATCGAGGTTCCCGGCCGGGGTGATGACCGGCCAGCCCGGCCCGCTGATGTGGCCGGGGTGCAGGATGACCGACGGGACGCCTCCCGCCAGCGTCTCGCGGTGCAGCAGCGTCTCGATCTCGGCCTTGCCGGTGCCGTACTCGCCGTAGGCGGTGCGCGGCTCGTCCTCGGTGACCGGCACCCGCAGCGCGGGCCCGTGCACCCAGATGGTCCCGCAGTGCAGCAGCAGCGGCCGCGACGGCCGCAGTGCGTCGACGAGCTGCCGCGCCGAGCCGGCGGTGAAGCAGATGAGGTCGACGACCACATCGGGCCGAAGATCCGCCACCCGCGCGCCGAACGTGCCGGCCTCGTCCTCCGCGTCCCGGTCGACCGTGATCCTGGTGACCGCCTCCCACTGCGGACTCGGCTGGTAAGGCTCCCGCGCCCCGCGGCTCAGCGCGATGACCTCGTGCCCGCCCCGCACCAGCCGCGGTACCAGGTAGGTCCCGATGTGCCCGGTAGCTCCGATCACGGCAATCCTGCTCATGACCCCATCTTCTCACATCTTCAACACTCGTATCTTTTTTCTAAAACTAGTCAATATAGTGGAAAAATAATAGCTAATCGGCTATCCTGACTGATAGTAAAACCCTTTTGCCGAACGGGGTGGGTGTCATGCCTGGAGAACCGGCCCCCAGCCTCAGCTGGGATGACGATCCGGTCCCGACCCCGGACTGGATGACCGAGAAAGACTGGCTCGCGTGGTGTGCGGCCAGCGCGGACGACGAGCCGCCCGAGTTCGAGGACGAGTTCACCGACTCCTGTGAGGCGGAAGACGTCATCGCCGAGGCCGATAGGGCTGCTGCCGATGAGGCTGCTGCGGCGGAGCACATCGCGAGCCTGGGTGTGACGGCGGCGCTAGGGGCGGCTTCCGCGGCGCGCCGCGGGCCGGGGCAGCCCGGGTCCGAGCGTTTGCTCCCCGGTGTGTGTGACGGTCCTGGCGGCGGGTTCGCCACCGGCCACGTCCTTGACACCGCGCCGGGCGGGTCGGTGCTGTTCAGTCACGCGGAGAAGGCCGCCGGGGACGACGCGCTCTTTACCGGCGTCAGTGATGATGAGCTGATGGGGATCATTGCGGCCGCGGATCGCAGTGAGGCCGCCGGCTCGGCGCTGAAGCACGCGGCGGTCGCCGCGCTGATCCGGCGGCGGCCGGGGAAGGTGGCTGGGGCCTGGGCGGAGTTCACCGATCAGGAGCTGGCCTCGGTGCTGGCTGAGTCCCGGCACGCGGCGGAGTCGATGCTGGATCTGGCCAGCGACCTGGACGTCAAGCTGCCCGGCACCGGCGAGCTGTTCCGGGCCGGGCTGATCACCCGGTACAAGGCGCAGATCATCGCGGCCGCGTGCCGTCCCCTGGACGCGGGCGAGGCGCGGGCCGCGGAGGCGATGGTGCTGGGCCGGGCGCCGGGCCTGACCCCGGGCGGGCTACGGTCCGCGATCGCCCAGGCGGTCATGAAGGTCCACCCGGAGAAGGCCAAGAAGCGCCGCGAGGATGCCAGGAAGGACGCCCGGGTCGAGGTGGTGCCCGAGCCGTCCGGCAACGCCGCGGTCGAGGCCCGCGAGCTCCCGGTCACCGACGCGGTCGCGATTGATCAGCGGATTGGCTGGTGGGCACGGCAGCTGCGGGCCGCCGGGACCGAGGGCAGCTTTGACCAGCTCCGCGCCCAGGCGTTCGCTAATCTGCTGCTGGCCCGCGACTCCCGCCCCGGGCATGAGGGCGGCCGTCCGCCCATGGCGGGGCTGGCTGGGCAGGTCACCCTCACCATCCCAGCCGCCACGATCCTGGACCTGGCCGACCGGCCCGGCGAGTTCGGCGCCTTCGGCCCGATCGACCCGTGGCTGGCCCGCGACCTGGCTGCCGCGGCCGCGCAGAACCCGAAGACCAGCTAGTGCCTGACCGTGACGGACAAGGACGGCCACGCCGTCGCCCACGGCTGCGCCCGACCCGACCGGAAACAAGGCCCCGGCCGGAAACCAGAGTCCGACCGGAAACAAGGCCCCGGCCCGGAACCAGGACCCGACCGGGAATCAGGCGCGGGGCCCGATCCGCCCGATGGCACCGGGTTCACCCTGGCCCCGGACCGCACCCCCGCCGCCCGGGGCGGCCCGCCCGGCGGCTACGGCACCTGGCGGCTCCAGACCCCCGGCCCGGGCCCCGATCTGATCATCACCCTGGAGCCTTTGACCACTGACCCCTGCGACCACGGGAACGAAGCTCGCGGCCATGATCCCGGGGTCATGCTGAAGCACCTGACCCGGATCCGGTACGCCGAGTGCACCGCCCCGGGCTGCCGCCGGCCCGCCGCGCAATGTGATTACGACCATACGATCGCCTACGAGGCAGGCGGCCGGACCTGTGTGTGCAACGGCTCCCCGAAGTGCCGCCACGACCACCGCCTCAAACAGCACCCGCAGTGGAACGCCGAACAGCTCCCCGACGGCACCCTGCGCTGGAACACCCCATCGGGCCGCACCTACACCACCGAACCGACCAGATACCCCATCTGAACGAAAGCTGCGGACCTGGTTAGCTCATGCAGGGCGAGGAATCGTCCACCACGTCACAGGCGGGTGCCCGGGCCCCGACCGCACGGACGAGCAGACAGTACAGCGTCTCCCGCTCCTCGGCCGTGAGGACCTGGAGCAGATCGTCCTCGACGCAGCTCAGGCGGGCGTTGGCCAGCCCGAGCTCCTTGTCTCCCTGAGCGGAGAGCTCAACGATGTGACGGCGCCGGTCGGCGGGATCGCGGCGGCGGGTAATCAGACCGCGCTCCTCGAGCTCGTTCAGCAGGCCGACCACGTTGCTCGGGTCCAGGCTCAGCACGTCGGCCAGGCCCTGCTGGCTGGCGGGTCCGTGTTCGCTGAGCAACCGCAGCGCGATGAGATGCCGGGGGCGCAGCCCACCCGGAGCCATCGACGCCTCGGCGGCCCTCCGGCCGACCCGGGCCAGATGCTCGATCAAGGGCAGGAGCTGGTGCTCCGTCCTCACCTCGGTCTCGGCCATACACCAAGAATACGCTCAGGTGCAACAGTATGCACGCCATCGACGGCTTGCAACTAGTAAATGATTTGTGATACACATCCTATCTATGAGCCACCTACTACATCTCGACTCGTCCCTGCGTGCTGACGGCTCCCGGAGCCGTCAGCTTTCTGCTCGCTACGCCGAAGGCTGGCGCGCCAGTCATCCCGGCGGCACAGTCACCTACCGGGACCTGGCCGCCGACCCGGTACCGCACCTGGACCAGGCCGTTTTACCTCCGAATTCACCCCGCCTGCCGATCGCACCCCCGAGCAAGTGGCGGCGCGAGCCCTGGCCGACCAGCTGATCGACGAGCTCGTGGCAGCCGACACCGTCCTCATCGGCCTGCCGCTGTACAACTTTGGTCCGCCCTCCACGTTCAAGGCGTGGTTCGACCGGATCGTGTCACCGGAGCGGACCCTCGGCAAGCTGGGCGGCAAGGACTTCGTGATCGTGACCGCGCGCGGCGGCGGCTACGGTCCGGGCACACCCCGGGAGGGCTGGGACCACCGCGAGCCCTGGCTCCGGCACGCCCTGACGAGTCTCGGTGTCAGCGACGCCACCTTCGTCCACACGGAGCTGACCCTGGCCCGCGAATCCCCGGCCATGATCCCGCTCGATCTCGGCGTCGCCGAGGACAAGAGCCTCGCCGAGGCAATCGCCACCATCGATGGGCTCCTGTCGGCCTGAGGCCTGTCTTAGACCGGGTCGATCTGACCAGGCGGCCTACTGGCCGTCCTTCTTCAGCGCGGACGGCTTATGTACTGCCTCACCGCCGCTCTTGTCGCTCTTGACCAGGTACTGGGGATCCTCCTTGGAGGCCCGGACCTTGCGCCCCGCGGCCTCCGTGTCCTCGGTGATCTTCTTCTCTACCCGGCCGGTGGCCTGCCCGCCGTGCGAGCGCCACGTGACCTTGTCACCCTTCTTGAACTCTGCCATGGGGCCGTCCCTACCCCAGGCAGGGCGATGATGCGGCTAGATCCTGGCGTGGCCGGCCACCGGTCCGAAGTAGCGCGGATTGAAGCCGGTCAGCGCCTCCTTCAGCTCGTCGGTCGGCTCGCCGTACACGCTCATGCGCGTCGGGGTGCACAGGCTAAGGAAGCGGTTGGCGAAGTTCGCCACGAACCCCTGGACGTGGGCCAGGGCGGCCGCCGAGTCCTGGTAGCGCTCATAGATGTGGACGTCCTGGCCATCCACGAACCATTCGAAGATCTCCTGGCCGGGCTCGGACGCCTGGTTGTCGGCGGTTATGTCCCGCGCCATAGCGCTGTACTCTTCCACCGCGCCCGGCTTGATGTCAGCCTCGAATACCCACGAAATCTGCGTGCCCATGACCCCAGCCCCTTTGCCTTGAATAACCGGCGTGCGTTTATCTCGCGGGGACTACGCCACAATGCAGCAAACGATATCCCGCATAGGCTGCCCCGGCTGATACGCCTTTCTGGGACAGTAGTCCGGCCCACCTCGGCATTCAATAAGTGAGAACAGCGGAAAGCGCGGATCCGCAGGCCGCGCGCACGGTATACATTGCGTGGCTGAGCTAGGCGCCCGCAGTTACATGCAGATGACCTGCGGACGAGTCCCGGAACGCCGAAAGCCGTCACTAGCCGTCCGAAGGCAGCTCCACGTCGTCTCCACACAGCCTCCATACCGCCTCCACACAATCTCCACACCATCTCCATCGCGCAATTCCGCGAGAGGGAGTCACGCGCCGGGCAGGTGCGCCATGGCGTACTTCCGGAAGGCCGCCACCAGACGGCTGCGGTCGCCGGCGCGGGTGGCCAGCACCACGTGGCTCGGCTCGACACCCCCAAGCGGGATCGCGGTGAGGTCGGGCCGCAGCCCGCACTCGCGGCCGGTGGACGGGATGATCGCTACCGCCTGCCCGCTGGCGATGAGCTCGATCTTGTCCTCGACGCCCTGCACGAGCGGGCCGTCTGGGGCACGGCTGCCGTCGGGCCTCGGATCGATGCGCCAGAAGGCATTCCAGGCCGGATCCAGAACCCGGGGCAGGGGCTCGCCGGCGATGTCGTCGACCGTCAGGGATTCCTTGCCGGCCAGCCGGTGCTCCACCGGGACCAGCAGGGCCCGGGGTTCGTCGTAGAGCACGGTCACATGCAGCTGGCCGGTCGGGAACGGCAACCGGGCGAGCACCGCGTCCACCCGGTGGTCGAGCAGCGCCGCGCGCGGTTCGTCCCAATCCACGTGCAGGGTGCGCACGTCGGCGTCCGGGTGCCGGTGACGGAGTTCGCGTACCGCCGGAGTGATGATCAGGTTCGAGATGTAGCCGATGGTGATCCGGCTCGGCTTGGCGGCGGATCGGGCCTTTGCGGTCGCCTGCGTGGCGGACCGCAGCACCGCGGTGGCGAGCGGCAGGAACACCTGGCCGGCCTCGGTGAGCCGGGTGCCCTGCGGGCTACGGTCGAGCAGCCGGGCGCCCACCTGCTGTTCCAGCCGGCCGATCTGCCGGCTCAGCGATGACTGGGTGAGGTGGAGCGTGGCGGCCGCACGGCCGAAGTGCCGGTACTCGGCCACCGCAATGAAGGAGCGCACCAGCCTCAGATCAAGGTCCTCGGGCGGCAGCAGCGACTCGGGCATGCTGGCAAGCCTAACCGAGGCCCGCTCCTGCAGCGGGGGCGAGGAAATCTGTGAGCTGCGATGATGCGTGAATCGGGATGCGTCTTGCGAAACATTCATTGGACCCGGGGAGGTCGCGGGCGGCAAGGTGGAAGCATCGAGGTCATCGTCGAGGAGGACCGTCTATGAGGACCAACGCCGTCGTTGACGCGGCCCGCGAGGCGCTAGGGCCGGTCGGCGTGTGCCTGCCGGTCTCGCTCACCGCGAGTGTGTCAGTGCCCGGGCAGCGCGACGCCGTGCGGCGACTCGAAGCCGCTGGCTACCGTGCCGCCTGGACCAACGAGACCGTGGGCGGGAAAGACGCCCTCGTCCAGCTGGCCCTGCTGCTGGCTGCCACGGAGCGGATGGCGTTCGGCACGAGCATCGCCAACATCTGGGCCAGGCCCCCGCAGACCGCGCATGGCGCGGCCGCGCTGCTGGCCCAGGCCTATCCTGGCCGGTTCGTACTCGGCCTGGGGGCCGGCTACCCGGAGCAGGCGGCCAGCGTGGGCCGCGACTTCGGCCGCCCGCTGGCCACAATGCGCGACTACCTCGACCAGATGGACCTCCCGACTCAGCCCCCTGCTCCCGACGCGGCCTATCCGCGCATCATCGGCGCGAACGGACCCAAGATGCTGGCGCTGGCTGGGGAGATCGCCGACGGAGCCCTGCCCGCGATGCGGCCTCCGGAGTTCACCGCCGAGGCCAGGCAGACGCTCGGCCCGGACAAGCTGCTGGTCACCGGCATGCGGGTCCTCGCGGATGGCGACCATGAGCCAGCCACTGCTGAGGCCGCTGTGCGCGAGCACCTGGCCGCCGGGGCCGACCATGTGCTCTTGCTGCCTCCCATCGGCACCGACTTCGAGGCCGGCATCGACGCACTGGAAAGCCTCGCGTCGATCCTGGACCGGCTGAGCTGAGCGAGGCCCGTGATGAGCGGTAGCTTCGCCCTCCCTAGAATGCGCAGATGGCCAATGCATCGATCCCGCCGTCACATCGCGACTTGCTCGATGACCCAATCCCGGTCGCTCTGGCGACGATCGGTCCGACCGGTCATCCCCAGGTCACTGCCATCTGGGTCATCCGCGACGGCGATACGGTCGTGACGTCGCTGGCGGGCATCCGCCAGAAGCTGAAGAATCTGCAGGCCCGGCCGCAGGCTACGGTCTTCGTCGTGGACCCGGGGAACCCCTACCGCACCCTCGAAATCCGGGGCGACGTAGAGATCGAGCCCGACCCCGATCTGACGACGCTCGGCAAGGTTCTCGCCGGGTACGGCACCGACCTTGCTTCGTTTCCGGGGCCGCTAGAGGACCGGGTCACGGTCACCTTGCACCCAGACCACGTCGTCGCACTGGGATAGCCGGTGGCTCCCTGCCTGTGATCACAGCGATCATGTCAGGGTGAGGGATACGAGCGAACAGATCAGGCATGCCCGCCCAGGCGACGCCGACGCGGTCGCGGATCTCGCCGCCGGACTGGCGCAGTCGTTCACCTTCTCCCGGGCCAGCTTCGACCTCACCTATCCGGCCCTGCTCGCGGCACATGACGTCTGCCTGCTGCTGGCGACCGGCGGGGGAGAGCACCTCGGCTATCTCCTCGGCTTCCGCCACCTGACCTTCTACGCAAACGGCCCGGTCGGCTGGGTCGAGGAAGTCTTCATCCGCCACCAGAACCGAGGCCGTGGTACCGGCCGGGCCCTGATGAACACTTTCGAGCAGTGGGCGGCTGACCAGGGGTGCACGCTGGTCGCGCTGGCTACCCGGCGAGCGGCCCCCTTCTACCGCGCGCTGGGCTATGAAGAGTCCGCCATCTACCACCGCAAGGTACTGAAAGGCCAAGTGAGGTCGTAACCGGTCCGCGGCATGATCTGTGCCCACGGTCCATCGCCAGGGCCGCTGCGGGCTCCGGGCGGTTATGGACTCGGCAGCAGCGGTCCCAGGCGCAAGCTGGTGACCTTACCGTCCCGGAACTCGCCTCGGCCTGGCTGGATGGATCGGTTCCGGGTAAGTCATTGCGCTGGCGCAGTGTCCGGGTGACCGGTCCTGCGCTATGAGCGTGTGTGTCAGGTCCATGCGCCCCTTGCCGGTACGCGTGCCGTGTTCGCGCCATCCTCAGCCTGTGGGCCTGGCCCCATCCATCGGACGCGTTGCCTTCGCGGCGGTCCTGCTGATTTCCCCTGCCGGGTCGGCCGTGGCCCCGGTCCAGGCGACCTTGGCGTACCAGTC